>USKL01000111.1 GCA_900555225.1 uncultured Collinsella sp. | reverse complement strand
CCTGCCGCGTTCTTGGCATCGGCAACTGCCTCGGCAACTTTCTCGGCAGCCGCGGCCGCAGCCTTCTGCGCGGCGTCCACCACGGTGGGCGCGGCCTCACGCGCGACAGCGACCATACGGTCCTTGATGCCCTCGACGAGTTTGCTCATTGTCTCTCCTCTTAGTTGTTGGACTCGACGGTTGCGGCGGTGTCGGCCGCGTCCTCGAGCTGCAGGTTCAATAGCTTCAAGCCGTATTCCGGCACGTTGATATCGATGGGTTGGCCATATAGGTCGCCGGGACGCACAAAGGCGATAACCGTCATAATGCGCGCCATGGCCTCGGGCGATTCGGTGAGCCCACGCTCAAACCAGCGCTGAATCAGGCCGACCTCGGCACTCACGACGTAGGTAACGTAGTAGTCGAAGAACGTGCCCAGCGCCAAGCCCAAAATGCCCGTCTGTGCACGCGGCACCACGGCCTCGCGTGCGGTATCGATGATCTTTTTAATAAAGGCGGGGTCGCCGCCCGGGCCCAGCAGCGCACCAATTAAGTCGCGGTTGGCCGCAAGATAACGCAGCAGCTCAACCGAACCGGGCGCCGGCTCGAGCTCATCGATGTTGTGATAGAGATCAGGCAGCTGAGCTGCGGTGATGAGCTCAATGCGCTCACGGATCTCGGCCAGCAAGCCGTCCTCGATTTGATTGATAAAGTCAGGAATATCGCGGTAGTGCGAATAGAACGTTCGGCGCGTAAGACCGGCGCGCTCGGTGAGCGACGCGACGTTAATGCGCGAAAGGTCGCCGCTTTCGGCAAGCTCGCTGGCAAGCGCCTGGCGAAGGGCACGCTGCGAGCGAAGGGACCGGCGATCGCATTTCTCGAGCTGGGACAAGCGTCCTCCTTGTTACTCAGCCTGTGCGCTATTGCACAGTGCGAGTATTATTGCACACCGTGTGCATCAACACGTAAAGGCAATATTTGGGTTGTGACAAAGGGACGGTCCCTTTGTCACATTCAGCGACCGCCTAGGTTGTGCCAGTTGTGCCTGGCTTTTGAAGCGGCATTGCCGATTGTTCAAAATGTCATTCGTGGGTAGAATAGTGTCGACGGCAGCCCAAGTTCTGGAAAGCTGGGCAGCGCCGTTGTTTGCATTAGGGGGTCAACGCCTTAGCGGCGGCGACCCCTTCTGTTGCGCTTCGAACGCTGCTTGAGTGCCTCGGAAAGGCCGACAAGTGCCGTGAAGAACGAGACCAAAGCAGTCAGAAGCCTCACGAAATCAATCAAATCGGTCATGGGCATCACCTCCCATCAGATGGAGGGCGCTGCCCGGCACATGGAACTGCCGTCAACGATACCGATTCTATCAAAACTTAGTTATATATACGAATATATGTTCGCATGCCAAAGGTGCAGGGTTCTCGTGAAAAAGGGCTGTCCCTTTGTCACATTATTCGATAACGGTGCGGGGATTTTGCTTGTGCATGGTGGCGAGCATGTGTTTGGGGACGGCGTGGACCATGCAGCTGCCGATGGTCGCGCTCGCGGCGGCCTTGGCGGCATCGCTTGCGTTTTTGGTCACGTAGCTGTGGCGGAAACGCTTGAGCATGGCAATGTCGTTGCCGCCGTCGCCGTAGACCGCGACCTCGTCCTCGGCAATACCGTAATAGCCCGCCAGCCACGCCACGCTCTCGCCCTTGTTGCACGCCACGTCCGTGATCTCGAACATCACTGGATCGAACGGCGCGTTGACCACGCGGTCCGATCGCTCAGCCAAATATGCCTTAAGGTCGCGCTCCAGCTCGGGCGAGGTCACGCGGCAGTTGATCTTACACACATCGTGGCGCAGGATGTCGCCGATCGACTGATCGAAATACTGCTCCTCGTGATACCCGCCACGCGCGCGCATGCCGCGCATCACGATGCGCTTGATGGGGCTGTCCTTTTTAAAACCCGCCTGATGCATCTCAAACGAACCGCTCGAGAACATGCCATCGGGCGTGGAGCAATCAAAGCAAATGTCTGGGAATGCCTTGAGCAGCTCCTCGGTAACCTGCGGATCGATGGTCCAGGTTTTGAGCACCTCGCCATGACTGTCGCGCACGATGGAGCCGTTAGAGCAGCAGGCGTCAAGCGCCAGGCCCGTAAAGCCATGCTCGCCGACCGGCAGCGTCGAGCGTCCGGTCGCGGGAACCACATGCAGGCCAGCCTCGGTCAGCTCGCGAATGGCACGGCGGATGGTCCCATCCGCCTCATGCAGGGCGTTCAGCAGCGTTCCGTCTAAATCACTCGCGAACATCTTGATCATGGGCATGTCTCTCCTTCGTCTGCACGATATTGTAGACGAAGGAGAGGCATGCCCAAACAATGCCGTCACGGCGCGACGCGCCACTGCCTCCACAAATTCACGGTGCCCCAGTGCCTTAAGACATTCGCCATAAGCGACTTTTCAGCCGATAAAACAGCGCCGGCGTCAACGTCAGCACCGCAAACATGCCTGCGAATACAGTCGCCGGTGTCCATCGATCATATGCGAGCCCGTAAACCAATTGGCCAATAGGCGTTGCACAGGAAAGCATCATATAAACGAGTGCCAGCACTTTTCCGCAGAGTTCCTTTGGCGCTGACCGCTGAACAAATGAAACAATTTCGACCGATGCAATGCTTGCCCACGCCATGGCCCATGCCGAGCCGGCCGCAAGCGCGGCAAACGCTAATTCATCAGGACCGCTCAGTAGCGTGACAATAATCGGTACGACTCCAAAACAAATCATCGCAACATATCGACATATGCCCTTGAAGGAAAAACGATGCGGCCAAATACCGACCGAACCACTGCCGACAAGACCGCCTAAGCCCATAGCCACCTCAATAATCCCAACAAAGGATGATTGCATTCCGAGATGCTTTGCAACAATAACGGGAGCACCAATCGTTAACCCAACTAACGCAAGGTTCAAAATAGCCGCAAGCAAAAACACAACGAGCAATGATGCGTTTTGAAACAGGTACCGAATCGACTCCCGAAAATCGCTTCGGCATGTCGAGCAAGTCGTACTGTCCCCTGTCATTCCAGATGAGGCATTTTGCTTGAGTGCGCCCCCGAACAGTAGGGCTGACATCGCAAACGTCAACGCCGCGGTTTCGCATAGAGCATCGATACCAAAGCACCCATAGACTGCCGTCCCGACTACAGGCCCCAAGATATTGCTCGCCATGGTTATCTGCGAGACCAACGCAGTGGCACGCTCAACCTTTTCTGGGCCCGGCATGCGCACCGTCTCAATTTGAAGCATCGGTTTCAGCAGCGATTGGATGCCATATTGGACGCAAAGCATTGCTACCACGACAACGGCAAGAGGCAGCGAACGCTTCATGGGGATAAACAACAGTGATGCAGCCATCAGAACAATGCCGAGCACCACAAGGGCCCCGCGATGACTTCCGCGATCCGCCAAGATTCCGCCAGCCGGAGTCGCAAGCACGCCCGGCACGAACGCTATCGCCGCGACGGCACCATATAACGTTGATGAGCCGCTGCAGTCGAACAAGTAAAGCGGGCACGCAAAGCACAGTGCCGACAACATCGAATACGCGCACAGCTGTGCAACAAGAAGACCGAAAAGCCTGATAGATTGCACTGTTTTTTGCGTCAACGAGACGCTACTCCTCCGCATTCCAGCCATAAGCCTGCCCCCTATACATACCATTAGTATGTATTTAATGACTTGAAAAGGGCAGCCGTGGCTACCCTTACAAATCAATTACATACCGTTAGTATCTATATTACCACCCAGCACGGTTCCATACGTCCCATATCTGAGCCGTTGTCTGGAGCACTTCATTACCCAAATCGAGCCCCACCGCGGCCGCCATCTGCGCCAAACATTGCGCGCGAGCGAGCATTCGACCCTTGTTCTCAAGCGGACGGAACAGCGGCAACAGCCAAAGATTCGCCAACAACGATACCGCCTCCGCCGCTTCGCGTGGGCATGCACACGCAATGGAGCCGTCGGCGATGCCCTCCTCGATCACTGGCAGGAGATAGCCATCGGCCGACTCGTCAAACGAACCTTGGTACTGCATCGCCAGCAGCCGCGAGCTTTTTACCGGATCTGCCGCAGGATGCATGCGAGCCCATAGATCGATTTGCGGAACGACGGACTCGGGCGCATAAAGTCGTTTGAGCTTTTGGGCTCCCGTCATATTGCCAGCACCGAGTGTCGCGCGGCGGCGCTCAACAATCGGAGCCATTGCCCGATCAAATGCGGCGTTGAAAATCTCTTCTTTGCTCTTAAAGTGATGATAGATAGCACCCTTGGTCATGCCATCGAGGCGGTCGACGATATCTTGAATGCTCGTCCCCTCATAACCCTGTGCGCAGAATAGCTCCAGCGCCGCGTCGAGAATCTTCGCGACCGTCTCCTCGGGATATTTATTACGACCCATAATCCGTCCATCCGCAACGCAAGTCTTGTGCCTCATTGCAGCATTTTAACGTTGCGGATGACAGGTGGTCGATCCTACACCGCGGCGGGGCCGTGTTCGCCGGTACGGATGCGGATAACCTCCTCGACCGGCTCAACCCAAATCTTGCCGTCTCCGACGGCGCCGGTGCGAGCAGCATTGCAGATAATCTCGACAATTCCGTCGACATGTTCATCGGCACAAATGAGCGTGAACTGCACCTTAGGGATCGTGTTGACAAGCAACTCGTTGCCGCGCACGTATTCCTTCCAGCCATGCTGCGCGCCGCAGCCCTGCACTTGGTTGATGGTCATACCACGAACATCAGCAGCAAACAGCGCATCTTTAAGAACCTCAAGCTTTTCGGCACGAACAATCGCCGTAATCTTCTTCATAGTGAATTCCTCTCAATAATCAACGTATCCCTTTACATGAGACGCAGGTTTCCCAAGTGCCGCAAACCAACCTCAGAGATCAAAAAGTTCAACTGACTGGTCTTAGCAGGTTTCCCAAGTGCCGCAGATTGCCGTGAAAGAGGAGCGAAGCGTACTTAAAACGGCAAGGTGCGGTGCTTGGGGAAGCTGCTAATCGAGTCCCGAGAAGGAGGGATACGCGCTCTCGCCGTGCTGACTCGCATCCAAGCCCAGTGCCTCGTCGGCCTCGTCCACACGCAGGCTGCCATGGAACAGCGCCTTGACCACCGCGGCGATCACCAAATCGAGCACCAACACAATAGCGACCGTCACCACAATGCCCAAGATCTGCGAGATGAGCAGCGACACATCGCCCGTGTAGAGCAGGCCGCCCTTACCGGTCCACGAGAGCTCCGGCACGCAAAACAAGCCCGTGAGCACACCACCCAAGATGCCGCCAATGCCGTGGCAGCCAAACGCGTCGAGCGCGTCGTCGTATCCGAACTTGGTCTTAAGCTGACTGATAGCCAGGTAACAGACGGGCGATACGATCAGGCCCATGACCAGCGCTGCCCACGGCTCGACAAAGCCCGCGCCCGGCGTGACCACCACAAGGCCCGCAACCAGACCGGTGCTGGCACCCACCAGCGTGGGGCGACCGGTGTGCACGCGCTCGACGGCAAGCCACGAGACCATGCCCGCCGCGCTGGCCGTCACGGTGTTGAGGATGGCAAGCGCCGCCACGGCGTCGGCCTTAAACTCGCTGCCGCCGTTAAAGCCAAACCAGCCAAACCAAAGCAGCCCGGCGCCCAGCGCCACAAACGGAACGTTATGCGGACGGTAGCTCACCATGCCAAAGCCGCGACGACGGCCGAGCATTAAGCAGAGAAT
>USKL01000110.1 GCA_900555225.1 uncultured Collinsella sp. | reverse complement strand
GTCACCGAGCCCACGCCCACGTTCTCTTCGCTGTTCGGCGAGCCGTTTATGCCGCTCGACCCCATGGTTTACGCCAAGATGCTTGGCGAGCGCATTGCCGACGGCCGCACACGCGTGTACCTGGTCAACACCGGCTGGATTGGCGGCGGCTACGGCGTGGGTCATCGCATCGAGCTGGCCTACACGCGCTCGCTGGTCGCACGCGCCCTCGACGGCACCATCGAGGATAGCGAGTTCGTGCACGACGACATCTTTAACGTTGACATTCCCACGACGTGCCACGGCGTGCCCGATGGCATCCTGGTGCCGCGCCAATACTGGCAGAGCACCGCGCGCTACGACGAGGCCGCGCACAACCTGGCGGTGATGTTCGAGGAGAACTTCGAGAAGAAGTACTCGCACCTGCCCGAGTCCGTCAAAGCCGCCGGCCCGCACGCCCAGGTGTCCGCCGAGGCCCGTCATCGCGGCCGCCTGACATATCGTCCCCTTCTCCGGATGGGGACAGCGCAAGCGTTCTTGTGACGGCACCGTAGGACTTTGAAGGTGGCCGTTGTAAGGGCGCTTTTTGTTTAGGCGCCCTCACTCGGGCGCGCACAATGAAGGGAGAGCGTATGAAGAGCTTTATTGCCGAGGATTCATTCTGGGAGCTGTTTCCGCAGGCAGCGGTCGGTGTTGTGGTCGTGGAGGGCATGAAGCCCACGGCTCAGATTCCTCAAGAGGACGTGGATGCGATTGCGGCGTTGCTCGACCGCGCCAATATCGATGCGGAGCGTCATCTGACCAGCGACACTATCAGCGAGAACGCACCGGTCAAGGCATGGCGCGAGGCCTATCGTCTGTTCAAGACCAAGAAAGGCGCGCGCTGCTCGATCGAGAACTTGCTCAAACGCGTGCTCAAAGGCAAGCCGGTGGGCCACATTACGCCCGCGGTGGATATTTACAACACGGTGTCGCTGACCTACGCGCTGCCCGTGGGAGGCGAGGATCTGCATGCGATCGAGGGGGACCTTCGCCTGAAGGTGACCGACGGTGGCGATGCGTTCTTGCCGCTTGGCGAGGAGGCGGACGATCCGACGCTGCCCGGCGAGCTCGCCTACATCGACGATGCGGGCGCTGTGTGCCGCTGCTGGAACTGGCGCGACGGCGTTCGCACGGCGCTGTCTGATGATTCGGCCGATGCGTTCCTGGCGATTGAGTGCGTGGAGCCCGAGCGGATGGGGGATTGCCAGGCTGCGATCGATCGCTTAGCCGAGCTGCTTGAGCGCTATCTGGGAGCGACGGTTGTCATTAAGACGCTTGTGACCCGCGACAATCCTTGCGTGGAACTGTAGCGGCGCCTAGAACCTATTGATGCCCCAAACCACCACAAAGGTGCCTGTCCCCTTTGTGGTGGTTTTTATGTTGATGGGTTAACAAATGGGGTATTTGGGTACGGGTGTCGCCTTATGCGACTAAGATGTTTACCCGTTAGCATTATGCAAGCGAAAGGCGGTCGTCTCCCATGCAGCAGAGCGACGAGACACGTTTCGAGGACTTTGTCGGACTGATCAGCGGACTCTACAAGGAGATCCAGCGCATTAAGACGTCTGAGGGCGCAAGGCTGGGTCTCAAGGGCTCCGACGTTATGTGCCTGTACTATCTTGAGCGCAGCAAGGACGGCCTGACTGGCGCCGACCTGGCTCGCATGGCAGGCGTGACCCGCGCCGCCGTCTCGCGTACGCTGGCGCATCTGGAGGAGGGTGGCTACGTCGAGGTCGATGATTCGGGCGATGCCGCCGTTAAGTATCGTGCTCCGGTGCGCCTGACCGCTCTGGGCGGCGAGAGCATGAGCGAGGCGGACCGCATCATTCGCGAGGTGCTCGATACCACCGGTAAGGCTATGGGTGTGGAGCAGCGCGAGCAGATGTATGCGTCGCTGCGCACGATTCTCAACACCCTGCGCGAGATCTAAGGCCGCCAAGGCATTTGCTTCCAATTAACAACTGCATAGTCCCGTTTGAGTGCGTATGCCGTGCCGGGGCATTGCTGTCAAAATTCCCCGCGAGAGGTCCGCGAAAGAAAGGATTCGCTATGTCCATTCGTATTATTACCGATTCCGCGAGCGATATGTCGCCGGCTGAGCACCCCGCTCTGCGTGTTCTGCCGCTGTCCGTCACTTTTGGCACCGATGTGTACATGGATGGCGTCGACATCGATCACCAGCGCTTTTACGAGATGCTCGTGGAGCGCGATGAGCTGCCCAAGACCGGCCAGGTCAACCCGTACGCGTTTTCGCAGGCTATTGCCGAGGCGCGTGAGGCCGGCGACGAGGCAGTGATTATTACCGTTGGCGCCAAGCTTTCGGGCACCAATCAGAGTGCCCGTACCGCACTTGCCGAGGCGCCGGGCGGCGACGTGTTCGTGGTAGATAGCAACAACGTCACCCTGGGCGAGCGCGTCCTGGTCGAGTATGCGCTGCGCTTGGTGGACGAGGGCCGTAGCGCGGCCCAGATCGCGGCGGCCGTCGAGGCCGTGCGCGACCGTGTGGTGGTTATCGGTCTGCTCGAGACGCTGGAGTACTTGGTGCGCGGCGGTCGTCTGTCTGCTGCGGCCGGCGCCGTGGGCACGCTGCTCAACGTAAAGCCTGTGGTGGCTGTCGAGGACGGTCTGATCGTGCAGCTGGGCAAGGCGCGCGGTTCCAAGAACGGCCGCAACCTGCTGAACCAAAAGGTCGAAAAGGCGGGCGGCATCGACTTTTCCATGCCGCTGGCGCTCGGCTATACGGGTCTTTCGGATGCGGTGCTCAAGAAGTATATCGAGGACAGTGCCGCGTTGTGGGCCGGCCATGCCGAGGGTGAGCTGCCCATCCACACTATCGGCGCCACCATCGGCACCCACGTGGGCCCCGGCGCTGTAGCCGTAGCCTTCTTCCGCCCCGCCAACTAGCTTTCCGGTCAAAACCACCACAAAGGGGACAGGTACCTTTGTGGTGGTTTATGCTGGGTTCGGTTGATAGGAGCACGCAATGGCGTCTGAGGGCTTTTTTGAACGGGTGTACGAGGTGGTCGAGCAGATCCCCGAGGGGATGGTCGCCACGTATGGTCAGGTGGCGCTGCTTGCCGGTCGACCACGAAGTGCGCGGTATGTGGGGTATGCCCTGCATAGCAATCCGCGCCCCGGCGAGATTCCCTGTCACCGCGTGGTGTTTGCCGACGGGCGCATATGCGAGGGTTTTGCTTTTGGCGGTCCCGATGCTCAACGTGAGCTTTTGCTAGGGGAGGGTGTGGCGTTTAAGGACGACATGCACGTCGACCTGGCCGTCTGTCGTTGGCCTGCCGGACTCTAACAGCTCTGCCGTGGTCAAAACCACCACAAAGGTGCCTGTCCCCTTTGTGGTGGTTTTCCGTTGCAGGTTTACCTGGGCTAACTTATGGAGAAGGTGTGGCGGAGCATATTGACGCTAGAAAGTAAACCACGGTGAACTATATTGTATTCAGCAACGGAGCAGGCAATAGGCGATGAAAAAGCCTGCCCTGTTGAGTTTGATTCGCATTCCTCCCCTCTGTGCGATTCAACGGTGTACTTCGGGAACAGGCCCGCTGGCAACTAACTGCCGGCGGGCCTGTTCCTGTTTGTCGGGGGAGTGCGATGGGCGGAGCCGAACAGGTCGGGCATCAAAAAAGGCGGACGCCGTAGCGCCCGCCCTAAAGCAATCGAAAGCTCAAGCCAGCAGATCGGTCTAGTACACCATGCCCATGGCGTCCTGAACCTCTGCCAGGGTCTGATCGGCGATCTCGTTGGCGCGACGGTTGCCCTCGTGCAGGACGTCCTTTACATAGTCCAGATCGTTCTCGTAGCGCTGACGGCGCTCGCGGATCGGCGCGAAGTACTCGTTGACGGCCTCGGTCACGTACTTCTTGAGCTGGCCGGAGCCGCCCATGCCGATCTCCTCGGCAATCTCGACCTCGGAGCGACCGGTGCAGATGGCGGCGGTCGAAAGCAGGCCGGACACGCCGGGGCGGTTCTCGGGATCGAACGTGATCATGCGCTCGGAGTCGGTCTGGCTCTTCTTGATGCGTTTGGCCGTCTCCTCGGCGGTCATCGAAATATTGATGGCGTTGCCGTAGCTCTTGCTCATCTTGCGGCCGTCCAGGCCGGGCAGCAGCGGGGTCTCGGACAGCAGCGCCTCGACCTCGGGGAACACCTTGCCGTAGCGGTTGTTAAAGCGGCGGGCGATGGTGCGGGTGAGCTCGATGTGCGGCAGCTGGTCGCGACCGACCGGCACCACGTTGCCCTTGCAGAACAGGATGTCGCAGGCCTGGTGCACCGGGTAGGTGAGCAGGAGGCCGGTAAGCTCGTGGCCCGAGGCCTCCATCTCGGCCTTGACCGTGGGGTTGCGCGCCAGCTCGGCCTCGGACACCAGCGACAGGAACGGCAGCATGAGCTGGTTGGCGGCGGGCACGGCGGAGTGCGCGTAGATCATGGTCTTGTCGGGGTCGATGCCGCAGGCAAGGTAGTCCATGACCATGTTGTACACGTTGTCCTGGATGTGCTCGGTGGTGTCGCGGTCAGTGATGACCTGGTAGTCGGCGATGAGCACGTTGGTCTTGGCGCCCATGTCCTGCAGCTCAACACGGCCCTTGAGGGTACCGAAGTAGTGGCCCAGGTGCAGACGGCCGGTGGGGCGATCACCGGTGAGCATGGTGAACTTCTCGGGCGTATTGGCCAGGCCCTCGCGAATGGCGTTGCTCTTTTGCAGCGCGACTTCGTAGCTGTTCTCGTTTGGCATGATTGCTCCTAACGTATGTTCATGGGTCAAGATGATAACGCGTTTATTGGAGGGGCGGGACGTAAGTAGGCGAGGGGCGGGAGAGGGGTGGCTTGTGCGGTGGGTGCGGCGCGGCCGCGCTTGGCCAACGGTGCCTTGGCACATCCTTGGCAGCTTGCCCTAGAGCTTGTGGTGGCGCTCTTCTTTGCGCTCCTCGGCTGCCTGCTCCTCCTGCTTAAAAGCGGGGTCGTCGGGGGTGACGAGCTCGTCCTCGTGCGTGCGCTTGTTGTAATGGTGGCGCAGCACGGGCTCAAACAGATGCAGATGCTTGGCAAAGGCCGCCGAGCCAATGGCGAGCACGGTAAAGATGAGCACGCGCATGGGCACCTCGACCTGGTTAATCGCGGCGGCGCCGGCCGAAAGCATGATGCACCAGGCATAGATGAGCAGCACGGCCTGTTTTTGGTTGTAGCCTTCTTGGATCAGGCGGTGGTGGATGTGGCCCTTGTCGGCCTGCCCGATGCTAATGTGGGCGCGCTTGCGGCGCACAATGGCGCTAAACGTGTCGATGATGGGCACGCCGGCAACGATGAGCGGGATGATAAGCGAGGTGAGTGCGGCGGTGCGGCTCACGTTGAGCAGCGAGATGGAGCCCAGCGCAAAGCCCAGAAGCAGCGACCCCGAGTCGCCCAAGAAGATGCTTGCGGGGTTGAAGTTGTAGCGCAAAAAGGCCAGACAGGCGCCAAAGAGCGCAATGGAGAGCGCGGCGGCGTCGATGCGGCCCGAGAGAACGGCCATCGAAAACATGGTGAACGACGCGATGCCGCAGATGCCCGTGGCCAAGCCGTCGAGGCCGTCGATGAGGTTGACGGCGTTCGTGATGCCGACGATCCACAAGACTGTGATGGGGATGGACAGCCAGCCGAGGTCCCAATACGGGCTTTCAGCAAAGACGTTCGGGTTGGAGAGCGTCTGGATCACGACGCCGTGGAACACGGCGACGAGCGCCGCGAAGATCTGCACGCAGAACTTAAAATACGCGCGCAGCGGGGACATATCGTCCACCACGCCCAAAACAACG
>USKL01000109.1 GCA_900555225.1 uncultured Collinsella sp. | reverse complement strand
TCTCGACCTTCTCCAACGCCACGACCCCCAACCGGGTCGAAGTCTGCGACAACGAAGGCAACCCCATCCGCACGCTGGCCGACAGCCGCGCCCTGCGCGAGGAGCTCGCCGCCGATCTGGAAGAGATCGATGCCGAGTGCGCCCGCCAGATCGAGTCCCTCAAGGAGCAGGGCAACCCCGAGAACTTTGACGAGTTCTCCGACGAGGAGCCGCTGACCCCCGAGGAGATCGCCTCTGGCATCGTCGACATCGAGGAAGAGTGCAAGGACGATAAGCAGCTCCGCACGGACGCCTTCAACGCCTTCATGAAGCTCACCGAGCGCGACCTCATCTCCGATGAGCCGCTGTTCCGCGAGATGACCCGTTACTACTCCATGTACTTCAAGGGTGGTATGGGTGCCGAGGCCGTTCGCGACCTGCTCGCTGCCATCGACCTCCCCTCCGAGGCCGAGAAGCTCAAGGCCATCATCGCCGACGAGGACTCCCAGAAGCAGAAGCGCGAGAAGGCCGTCAAGCGCCTCGAGGTCGTTGACGCCTTCCTGAAGGGCGGCAACAGCCCCGCGAACATGATCCTGGATGTCATCCCGGTCATTCCGCCCGATCTGCGCCCGATGGTCCAGCTCGACGGCGGCCGCTTCGCCGCGTCCGACCTCAACGACCTGTACCGTCGCGTGATCAACCGTAACAACCGACTCAAGCGCCTGCTCGACCTGGACGCCCCTGCGATCATCGTGAACAACGAGAAGCGCATGCTCCAGGAGTCCGTGGACGCCCTGTTTGACAACGGCCGTCGTGGTCGCCCGGTCTCTGGCCGTGGCGGTCGCCCGCTCAAGTCGCTCGCTGAGGCCCTCAAGGGCAAGCAGGGTCGTTTCCGTCAGAACCTGCTGGGCAAGCGTGTCGACTACTCCGGCCGTTCGGTAATCGTTACCGACCCCAAGCTGCTGCTGCACCAGTGCGGTCTGCCCAAGACCATGGCGCTGGAGCTCTTCAAGCCCTTCGTCATGAAGCGCCTGGTCGAGCTTGGCAAGGTCGAGAACATCAAGGGCGCCAAGCGCGCTATCGACCGCGGTGCCACCTTTGTGTGGGATATCCTCGAAGAGGTCATCGACGGCCGCGTCGTGCTGCTCAACCGTGCACCGACCCTGCACCGTCTGTCCATCCAGGCCTTTGAGCCGGTGCTGGTCGAGGGCAAGGCTATCCACCTGCATCCGCTGGTCTGCTCGCCCTTCAACGCCGACTTCGACGGCGACCAGATGTCTGTCCACGTGCCGCTGTCCAGCCAGGCTCAGGCCGAGGCTCGCGTGCTCATGCTCTCTGCGAACAACCTGCGCTCGCCGGCATCCGGCAAGCCGGTTAACATCCCTTCGCAGGACATGATCATTGGTGTGTACTACCTCACCCAGGTCCGCGAGGGTCTGCCGGGCGAGAACCACGTGTTCGCCAGCTTCGACGACGCGCTGCACGCCTATGACTGCCGTTCCGAGGTTGACATGCAGGCCAAGATCCAGGTTCGCGTGTCCGCTGCCGATGCCAACGTCATCAACGAGGACGGCACCCGTATCTTCCGCGTCAAGAACGGCAAGAACGAGTTCGTCGACTACGACGTCACCGGCAACAAGACCGCGCGCTTCGAGACCTCTATCGGCCGCATCATCTTCAACCGCCAGTGCCTGCCCGAAGACTATGAGTTCATGAACTACAAGATGGTCAAGGGCGACGTGGCCAAGCTGGTTGCCGACTGCTGCGATCGTTACCCCGAGGCCAAGGTCGGCCCGATCCTCGACGCCATCAAGTACTCCGGCTTCCACTACGCTACCCGCGCCGGCCTCACCATCTCGGTGTGGGACGCTCTCATCCCTGCCGAGAAACAGGAGCTGCTCGACCGCGCTCAGGCCAACGTCGACCAGATCAACGAGTACTTCGAGGAGGGCTTCATCAACGAGACGGAGCGCCACATCGAAGTCGTTAACGAGTGGACCGCTTGTACCGATAAGGTTGCAGCGCTCATGCTCGACTTGTTCGACGAGGAGAACCCGCTCTACATGATGGCCGACTCCGGCGCCCGTGGTTCTAAGACCCAGCTGCGTCAGCTCGGCGGCATGCGTGGCCTGATGGCAGACATGTCCGGCGAGACGATCGACCTTCCCATTAAGGCGAACTTCCGCGAGGGCCTGTTGCCGCTCGAGTACTTCATTTCGACCTACGGCGCCCGTAAGGGCCTGGTCGATACCGCATCCCACACCTCGGACTCTGGTTACCTGACCCGTCGTCTGGTCGACGTGGCCCAGGACGTCATCGTCCGCGAGGAGGACTGCGGTACGCACGAGGGCGTCACCTACAACCTCATCATCCCCGGCACCACCGACCTCAACACCGACCTCGTCGGCCGTTGCTTCATTGAGGACGTCGTGGCTCCCGATGGCACCGTGCTCTTTGAGCAGGACGGCTACATCGAGAAGGTCGCCGACATCCAGAAGATGGTCGATGCGGGCCTCAAGAAGGTCAAGCTTCGCGCGCTGCTCACCTGCCGCTCCAAGTACGGCGTGTGCCAGAAGTGCTACGGCTGGGATCTTTCTACCCGTCGTCCGGTCGCCATCGGTACCGCGGTCGGCATTATTGCCGCCCAGTCCATCGGCGAGCCCGGCACGCAGCTTACGATGCGTACCATTCACTCCGGCGGCGTCGCTGGCGTCGACGATATTACGCAGGGTCTGCCTACGGTCAGCCGTATGTTCGATATCGTCGGCAACGTCAACGAGAAGATCCTGGGTCGCGAGGCCGAGCTGGCTCCGTACTCCGGTCACCTCTCGATTAAGCCCGAGAAGTCCGAGTACGTGCTGACGCTCACCGACTCCGAGGATCACACCCGTGTCCTCGACGAGCGCCGCGTCCCCGCTTCGGTGCGCTTTATGCCTGAGATCGAGGACGGCTGCGAGGTTCGCGCTGGCGACCAGATCACCAAGGGCTTCGTCAACTTCCGCAACCTGCGCAAGCTGACCGACATCGAGTCGACGATGCACACCTTCGTCGAGAGTGTCAAGGACGTCTACACCAGCCAGGGCGTCGACCTGAACGACAAGCACATCGAGGTGCTCGCACGTCAGATGCTGCGTCGCGTTCAGATCACCAACCCCGGTGACTCCAAGTACCTGCTTGGTCAGTACGTCGACCGCTACGAGTTCGCCGACGAGGTCGAGCGCGTTGCCCGTCTGGGCGGTCAGGCTCCTGTGGCTGAGCCCGTCATCCTGGGTACGCTCAAGGTCGCGTCCAACATCGACTCCTGGCTGTCGAGCGCTTCGTTCATCCGTACCGCCGGCGTCCTTACCGAGGCTGCTATTGAGGGTAAGGTCGACCACCTGCTCGACCTTAAGTCCAACGTCATCGTCGGTAAGAAGATCCCGGCTGGTACCGGCCTCAAGCCGTACGCCAACGCCAAGCTGACGTATCGCACGGCCGACGGCTATGTTGACATCGACGGCCCGGCTTCGCCCAACGCCAAGTCGCTGCCCGAGTGGGCTCCTGTGGAGCTCAAGGACCTGGACGAGCAGCTCCCGCAGCAGCTCGACTGGGCCGGCTACGACGAGTTCGGTGGTGCTGATGGTTCGTTCACCCGCAACGGCCACACCATCTCCGCCGAGAAGGCTCGTCTGTACCTGTTCGACGACCTGGGCGTGTCGCAGCGCTGGACCAACAAGTTCAGCGAGGTCGGCATCGAGACGGTTGGCGACCTGGTTGGCAAGTCCGAGGAGGATCTGCTGCGCATCGATGGCATCGGTGCCAAGGCGATCGAGGAGCTCCGTGACGGCCTCGAGGCCCACGATCTGCTCTACATCCTCGAGAACAACGACGACGTTGCCGACGAGGAAGACCTCTCGCAGCTGCTGCAGATGGTCTTTAGCCCTGACGGTCCGGACGATATCCTGCTGGGTACCTCCGCTCCGACGCATCACGCCGACGCCGACGAGGAGCTCCTGGGCGCCCCGATCGACGACAAGAAGGCTCCCGCCAACGGCGCGATCAACGAGGACATGGCTTCCCTCGACGAGCTGCTCAACCAGCTCGTGGACACTGACGACGCCGAAGAGGCCAAGGACAACGACGAGGAGTAACTTCCAAGTACGTTAACCGCCCTTCCAAAGACCCGTTTCCCAACAGGGAAGCGGGTCTTTTTTGTTGAAGAAAACCTGCCAAAAGGGGATAGGTTTATTTTGGTAGGTTATTCCTGCTTGAATTTGAAACATTTCGTCCGGCCAGAGCGTATCTATGGTGAGGGCCTCAGCAAGAAATATCAGCATCACCGGGAGGTGATTATGGAAGAACAAGCTTTTAGACAGGCGGTCGAAGATCACCGGGATGTCGTGTTTCGAATCGCATTGACGTACCTGCGCGATCGCGCCGATGCCGACGATGTTGCACAAGACGTCTTTCTTAAGTTGCTCAAAAGCGATGGACACTTTGAAAGTCGGGAGCATCTTCGCCGCTGGCTTATCCGGGTCACGATCAATGAATGCAAATCGCTCTTTCGAAAGCCATGGAGGCGTGTGGAGGATATTGAGAACCTGGCCGATTCGCTTTCGACGGCGCAGGAGGAGTCCAAGGCGGTCCTGTCAGACGTTATGCGACTTCCGGAGCGATTCCGTGTTCCCATCGTGCTCTATTACTATCTGGGCTTTTCGACCTCAGAGATTGCCGAGTTACTGCATGTGCCAGCCGCGACCGCTCGAACGCGTTTAGCTCGTGGTCGATCGAAGCTCAAATTCATCCTAGAGGAGGGCGACCGTGAAATCCAATCAAATCAAGCAGGCCTTCGAGTCCATCCAAGCCGATAGCGATCTTGCCGACCGTGTTATTGATGCTGCGGCTGGAAAGCCGCTTCGTCGAAAGGGTCACGCGAAACCTCTGTATGTTGCCGTAATCGGATGTCTTGCCGGAGTGTTGGCGACCGGAGGGGTCGCCTACGCCGTTGTCAATTCCAGCTATTTTGCCTCAGCCTGGGGAAACCACGGCAATGGGGATTCCATTACCTGGACCAACGGAGGCTCATCGGGAACTAAATATACCTACACCAGAGAGTTTGGTGATGGCATCGCGCCCCAAAGCCTGGAGGGTGCAGTCCAGGAGGTTAATCTGTCCGTCGAGGGTAACGGCTATACGCTTGATATCCATGAGATGGCTATTGACCAAAACGGCTGCGGAGCCGTGACGTTTACGTTGTCCAATCCAAATGGCGTTAACTACTACAAGCCGGCAGCAGAGACAGGCGAACTTGTTCTCTATGGTGAAGAAGAACAAGGCATCGGTACACCCAGCATGAACTTCGGCGAGGAATGGGCTGACACACGCTGCACAATTGATAAGGACACATCAAGCGACACGGTCATTAATGGCACGATGTACTTTGCCTCGTGGAATCGCGAGCGAGATTTGGGACATGCGGTCACCTGGAATATCAGCTGGACGGAGGGCAAAGGTGAGGATGCGAAGGTGATCGAGGTATCGACGCCAGAGTTTAACGTCGGAGCGCACGTCGATACAAAGGAACTCCGCTCTGATGACTCGCCTCTCGAGATTAGCCCGTTTTCCATCCAGACGCACATCGATGATCTGGGCTATGAAGCAGTTGATCATAAACTGACCGTCAGCTACAAGGATGGATCGGAGCAGATTATCGAAGATGACGACGCAGGGGCGTACAATTTCTATGTTTCGATGGCACGCAATAGCGGAGAGAACATTTGGGTGCCGACAAAACTGATCAATGTCGATCAAGTGGTCTCAGTAACGCTTGAGGGCACGAGATACACATCAACAGGAGAGACCGAAACAGAAGTACCCTTTACCATCGTTTATTCGTAAAGTCTGGGCCGC
>USKL01000108.1 GCA_900555225.1 uncultured Collinsella sp. | reverse complement strand
TCGACGAGGCTACTCAGAAGCAGCTGACCCATGGTGCCCGCATGACCGAGCTCCTGAAGCAGCCGCGCTACAAGCCGTTCGAGGTTGGCGAGCAGATCGTTACGCTGTTCGCTGGCAACGAGGGCTTCCTGGATGACCTGGAAATCTCCGACGTGCTGCCCTTCCGTGCCGAGCTCATCGAGTACATGGACAATGGCTTTGGCTCGCTGCTCGACAAGGTTCGCGCCAAGAAGATTGACGATGACACCAAGGCTGAGCTCCTGCGCGTCATCGGCGACTTTAAGCAGCAGTTCATGGCTAAGCACCATGCCGATACGACTGGATCAGAGGAGAACTAAGCCCTATGGCCAACCTTCGCGACATTAAGAAGCGAATCTCCTCGGTTACCACGACCAAGCAGATCACGCGCACGATGGAGATGGTCTCTACGGCCAAGATCCGTCGTGCCCTCGATCGCTCCAAGCAGGCCGAGCCCTATAAGGAGGCGCTGACCGACGTCATGTTGACGGTCGCCGGCGACGCCTCCTGTTCGGGCACCGATCCCATGCTGCAGAAGCATGAGAGTGTCAAGCATGGCCTGATTGTCGTTATTGCCTCGGACCGCGGCCTTGCCGGCGGTTTCAATACGACGGTGGAGCGCACGGCCGAAAAGCTCGCCGCTTCTTGGGCGAACGACGGCATCGAGTGCGAGATCATCGCGTGCGGGCGTAAGCCGGCCACGTATTTCCGTGACCGCGCAAACGTTGTCATGCACTTTGAGGGCAACTCCTCTGAGCCCGATTTCAATCAGGCCCGCATGATCTCCTCTCATATCTGCGATGCGTATCGTGCCGGTGAGCTTGACCGTGTCGAGCTTGTCTACCACCACGCCAAGAACCGCGTGGATCAGGAGCTTCGCGTCGAGCATCTGTTGCCGCTCGACCCCGAGATGATCGCTATGGCCCACGGTCCGCGTAAGAACGAGACCGACGCCCCTAAGCGCATCTCGTCCACGTTCGAGTTCGTGCCCTCTCCCGAGCATGTTCTCGGCAAGCTTGTGCCGTCTTATATCCTGACGGTCATCTACCAGGCCCTGATCGATTCGGCGGCTGCTGAGCAGGGTGCACGCCGCAAGGCCATGCACTCCGCGACGGAAAACGCCACCGCGATCATCTCGACCCTTACCCGCACGTATAGTCGCGTGCGCCAGGCTTCGATCACGACCGAGATTAACGAGATCGTCGGCGGAGCCTCAGCATTGGAGGAACAGTAATGGCTAATAACACCGTAAAGCTTGCGGTCGAGGAAGCCACCAAGAAGACGACTGCCGGTGATGGTCGCATCGTGCGAATCATCGGCCCTGTCGTCGACGTCAAGTTTGACGGCGCGGTGCCCCCGATCTACAACGCGCTCACGGTCGAGGCCGAGACCCCGATCGGTCATCTGAGCACGATCCTCGAGGTCGAGAGCCAGCTTCCGGGCGGCGTCGTCCGCACGGTCGCCATGTCCTCGACCGACGGCCTGCAGCGCGGCCTCATCGCCACCGATACCGGTGAGCCCATGAAGATGCCCGTTGGCCCCAAGACGCTCGGCCGCATTTGGAACGTCATGGGCAAGCCCGTCGACGGCAAGCCCATGCCCGAGGTGGAGGAGTTCTACCCCATCCACCATGCAGCGCCCCGTTTTGACGAGCTCACCACCAAGACCGAGATTTTCGAGACCGGCATCAAGGCCGTCGACCTGCTCGAGCCCTACATCCGTGGCGGCAAGACAGGTCTGTTCGGCGGCGCCGGCGTCGGCAAGACCGTTCTGATTCAGGAGCTCATCAACAACCTCGCCCAGGAGCACGGTGGTACCTCGGTGTTCACCGGCGTCGGCGAGCGTACCCGCGAGGGCACCGACCTGTTCCTCGAGATGAGCGAGTCTGGCGTTATCGACAAGACCTGCTTGGTCTATGGTCAGATGAACGAGCCGCCCGGAGCGCGTCTGCGCATCGGTCTGGCCGGCCTTACCACCGCTGAGTACTTCCGCGATCGCGGCCAGGACGTTCTGCTGTTCATCGACAACATCTTCCGCTTCTCCCAGGCAGGTTCCGAGGTTTCCGCACTGCTGGGCCGTATGCCGTCCGCCGTTGGTTACCAGCCCACGCTGGCAACCGAGATGGGCGACCTCCAGGAGCGCATTACCTCGACCAAGACGGGCTCCATTACCTCCGTCCAGGCTGTCTACGTCCCCGCAGACGACCTGACCGACCCGGCGCCTGCCACGACGTTTACGCACCTCGATGCCACCACGGTTCTTTCGCGTAGCATTTCGTCGCTCGGCCTGTTCCCGGCTATCGACCCGCTTGCGTCTTCCTCCGACGCTCTCGATCCCTCGATCGTCGGCGAGGAGCACTACCGTGTCGCCGTCAAGGTCCAGGAGCTCCTGCAGGAGTACTCCGACCTTCAGGACATCATCGCCATTCTGGGTATGGACGAGCTGTCCGAGGAGCAGCGCCTTACGGTCAACCGTGCCCGTAAGATTCAGCAGTTCCTCTCGCAGTCCTTCCACGTCGCCGAGAAGTTCACCGGCAACCCCGGTGTCTACGTCCGCGTCGAGGATACCGTCCGCTCTTTCGCCGAGATTGTCGACGGCAAGGCCGATGACCTGCCCGAGCAGGCTTTCCGCTATGCTTCCACGATTGAGGACGTGCGCGAGCGCGCCCGCAAGATGGGGGAGAAGTAGGTTATGCGTATCCGCATCGTGTGCCCCGTGAGCTGCGCCTATGAGGGCGACGCTGCGTTTGTGTCGATTCCGTCCACGGATGGCGAGTTTGGCGTCCTGCCCGCTCACTCCAGCGAGATCTGCACGATCGACCGCGGTTACGTTCGCGTTTCCGATAAGGCCATGGGCACTGTCGACCACACGTTTGCCGTGGCCGGCGGCTATGCCCAGGTTGCGGACGATGTCGTGACCGTTCTCGCCGAGCGCGCTTGCGATTTGGCGACCGTCGATGCCGACAAGCTTAAAGCTGATATTCAAGGTTTTGAAGAGAAGCTGGGTAATTTGTCGGAGGATGATGCACGCCGCGCCTACCTCTATAATGAAATCGCATGGTGTAAGCTCAAGCTTGCCCAATAGTCAAACGATTTAGCGTTCGACCATTTGCGAACACATCATGCCCGGGATGGCCCAGCCATCCCGGGCATGCTTTTTGAAAGGGTAGACCTTGGATATTATCCGCGTTGAGGGTGGCCACGCCATCGGAGGCTCCGTGCCCGTCTCGGGTGCCAAGAACTCCGCACTCAAACTCATGGCGGCAACGCTTCTGGCGCCGGGCAAGACGACGCTGCAGAACGTGCCCGATATTTCCGATGTCCACGTGATGGGCAAGGTGCTCAAGGGCATGGGCGCTACGATCGATGTTCTCGACGAGCACACGCTCGAGATTGATACCTCTCAGGTCGATTCTTGGGAGGCCCCCTACGAGCTCGTTGCCAAGATGCGTGCTTCCACAGCCGTGATGGGACCCCTGCTGGGTCGCTTCCATCGCGCCAAGATCGCCATGCCGGGCGGCTGCAACCTGGGTGCTCGCAAGATCGATATGCACATTCTTGGTCTTGAGGCCCTGGGCGTTGAGTTCGATACCGCCCACGGTTACATCAACGCTAATGCGCCCCAAGGTCTGCGCGGTACCACCGTCACGCTCGAGTTCGCCAGTGTCGGTGCGACCGAGAACCTCATTATGGCATCCGTGCGCGCGAAGGGTACCACGGTTATCGACAATGCCGCCCGCGAGCCCGAGATCGTCGATCTCGCCAACATGCTCAACGAGATGGGCGCTAAGATTGTCGGCGCCGGTACGCCTGTCGTGACCATCGAGGGCGTGGAAGAGCTGCATCCCGTTACCCATCGCGTAGTGGGCGACCGCATCGAGGCCGGCACCTTTATCGTCGCCGGTGCGTTGATGGCCGACGATCGCGGTGTCGACGCCACGGGTTTTTGCCCCATTCACTTGGGCATGGTGCTCAAGAAGATGGAGCTCATGGGTATCGACTGCGAGCGCGTCGAGGATGGCGTCCATGTAAACCGTGCCGAGCGTATCAAGCCGGTCGACATCCAGACGCTTCCGTTCCCCGGCTTCCCGACGGACATGCAGGCGCAGATTATGGTGCTCTCCGCCCTTGCCGATGGTAGCTCCGTTATCACCGAGAACATCTTCGAGAATCGCTTTATGTTTGCCTCTGAGCTGGTGCGCATGGGTGCCGACATTCGTATCGAGAGCCATCATGCCATGATTCATGGCGTCAAGGGCTTCTCAGGTGCACAGGTTACCTCGCCCGATCTGCGTGGCGGAGCGGCCCTCGTCGTAGCGGGCTTGATCGCCGACGGGACGACCGAGGTTTCGGCCATCCATCACATCAAGCGCGGCTACGAGCGGTTTGTCGAAAAGCTGCAGGCGCTTGGCGCGCATGTCGAGCATGCTACCGTCCCCGATCCCGTCATCTACTAATACAGGTTGCCTATGTTTAATAAAAAGCCCCTCGCGGATACCACCGCCCGAAGACCCTCAACTGGTGCGCAGGCCAAGATCTACAGTCGCGATAACGTGGCTCGCTATTCCGAGCGCGCTCGCCAACGTCGTCGTAGCCACACGATTCGTCACGTCGCGCTCATTGTCGTGCTTGGCGTGCTGCTGAGTGCCACTACCGCTGCCGGCCTGTGGTTTGCCACCATTATGGGCAAGCTCGGCGATTCTAATGTCATTACCGACAATCTGCGTCGGGTTCTGGTTGACACCGATGAGGCAAAGGATCCGTTCTACGTGCTGCTTCTTGGCACCGACGGCCGTCCGGGCGAGGATACGTACCGTGCCGACTCGATTATCCTGGCACGCATTGATCCCACGCAAAAGCAGGCGACGCTCATTTCCGTTCCGCGCGACACCAAGGTCGAGTACAAGGGCGAGACCATGAAGATCAACGCCTGCCATACCGTTGGCGGCGCCGAGGCCATGGTCGAGGCTGTCAACGAGCTGTGCGGTGTTCAGATTTCCCACTATGCCGAGGTCAGCTTCGACGGTATGCAGGCGCTGATTGATTCGGTTGGCGGTATCGACATTAACGCAACCGATGATGTTGACGACCCCGAGCACCTGGATATTAAGATTACCGCTGGTCAGCAACATATGGACGGCGCCACCGCCCTTACCTATGCCCGCTGCCGCTACACCTATGCCGACGGCGATTACACGCGCATGCGCCACCAGCGTCAGGTGCTTGGCGCCCTTGCCAACCAGATTCTCAATAACTTCGATGCCACGAAGATCTTTGGCCTGGTTAATTCGCTGTCCGATATGCTCGTAACCGATATGAGCGTTCAGGATATCGTGGCTACGGTCAACGCCATGCGCGGTATGGATGTCGACGGTATCTACTCGGCCAACCTGCCCTCGTACGCCGACGACAGCACCATGATTGACGGTGTGAGCTACGTCTTTGTCTACGAGGACGAGCTCAAGGAAATGATGGAGCGCGTCGATGCCGGCAAGGATCCCAAGGGTCCCAACACCATGGGTCTTTCCGACGGTTCTAGCTCTACGATCGGCGACCTGAACAACAACACGTCTGACGACTACGCAAACGGTACCGCAACCTCATCGGTCAGCTCTGACGATTCCGATGGCTCAAGCGATTCGAGCGATTCGGACTACTACGAAGAGCCCACCGGCGACGGTAACGGCTACGAGGCCAACTACTAAGTTACGCGGTTTTACCAAACCGCGTAACCGCTTGACGCTGCAAACCCGCCAGAGCGGCAACCTGCCTTTCAACTTCGGCGGCATGATCAAAAAAGTTACGGCGTTTTACCAAACGCCGTAACGGCTCGACGCTGCACCTCAGGTTCCGCCGTTCTGCCGAACGGCGGACCGGCCGACGCTGCAAA
>USKL01000107.1 GCA_900555225.1 uncultured Collinsella sp. | reverse complement strand
CGCTCAGCTGCGGAATGGCATCGAGCGCACCGGCGGCAATCTCCACCGCCTGGCTCACGCTGAGCTCCTTGCGCTCTTGCTCGTCCGAACCGTCGAACTCGGCGGAAACGGCATTACCGGTTAGGTTCCAGCCTGCCACGCAGCCTCCTTTCGTTATCGAGCACAGAGGCTCCGGCCCCGTGCGAAATTAAGTCCAACACATAGTACAGCGCGAGGACACGAATCCCCGCGGCGCCTGCCTGTCCCATTTGTTATCGGTTGGAGTTTCTGTTGTAGCGAGCCATAAGGTAGAGCAACTGAATGATCGAAGTGAGCGCTGCAGCCACATAGGTAAGCGCGGCTGCCGTCAGTACCTTCTTGGCGCCGTTGACCTGCTTGGAGCTCATGCCCGACTGCTCGATGTACGCCACAGCACGTCGGCTGGCGTCAATCTCGACAGGCAACGTAACGAGTTGGAACAGCACACTAAACGAGAAGAAGATCAACGCGAGGGTCGTGAGCCCGGCAATGTTCATAAACAGGCCCAAGAGTAACACGATGGTCCAGGTGTTCTGGGTAAAGTTGACGACCGGCACGAGGGCGGTACGCACTTTCATCATGGCATAGCCGCTTTGACGCTGGGCGGCATGGCCCGCCTCGTGGCAGGCGACGGCAACGCTTGCGACCGAACCGCCCGAACGGTTGGCATCCGACAGATACAGGTTGTTGTCCTGCGGGTTGTAATGGTCGGTGAGCTCGCCAGCGACACCCTTGATACCCACGGCGCTACAACCGTTGGCATCGAGCATGCGGCGAGCGACTGTGGCACCCGTATCGCCGTCCGAGCGAACCTTGGACCAGGTTTTGTACGTCGAGTTGATATAGTTCTGTGCGGCAAGGCCAAGCACCGTGCAGACAAGAACAACCAGCAGGTACAGCGGGTCGATGCCAAAGCCGTATCCATAGTAATAAGGCATGCGAATTCCTCCGAGTCGAGTTACACGTTGGAGGCATTTTACCCACTCAACCGGCTAGGCTTCCCTACAGGAGCTCGATTTTGCCGTCCTTCACCGTCAACCCCATATTGCCGGAAAGCAGATCGTCTAGGCGCGAGCCCACAAGCTCAAAGCGCCAACCTTCGCGCAGGCGGCTCTGCTCGGGATGCTCAATGTAGTCGGCCAGGTCATCGCGCGAGGCAATGACCGAGGTCGCAACGCCTGAGCGCTCGGCAACCAGGCGGATAAGCGCATACATAAGGTCAGTCACGCTCTCCAGCTCCGGCGAAATCTGACGATGTCCGCGCACCAAGAGCGGCAGGCGATCGTGCGGACAGCTCGCACCGCGCTTGATGGCCATGAGCGCACCGTCCACGTCGCGCTCCCCCAATTGATCGGTACCGCGAATGCTACGGAACTCCTCAACGCGCACGGGATTGCGCTTAACGAGCGCTAGCAGCGTGTCGTCGGACATGACCCACTTGCGCGGGATGTTACGGCGCTCGGCGCGGTCCTCGCGCCAGGCGGCGAGCTCGCGCGCGATACCCAGCTGATGACGGCTGCACGAATTGATGCGCTTGACCTTGCGGAACGCCTCGTGGCGATCGGCGCGATAGTGCGACTCGTCAGCCAGCGGGCGCAGCTCGTCGAGCACCCAGTCCACACGGCCCAGCTCGCGCAGGCGGCTCATCATCTCGGTATAGGCGACGATCAGGTACTTGACGTCATCGATCGCATACTCAATCTGCTTATCGGTCAGCGGGCGGCGCGACCAGTCGGTCAGTGACTCGGTCTTGGGCAGCGATACGCCGCAGAACGTCTGAACAAGCGCGCCATACGAAATCTGCTGGCGCTCGCCCAAAAAGGCGGCGGCGACCTGCGTATCGAAAATCGGTCGTGGCAGCACGCCCACGGTATGGAGCATGACCTCCATATCCTGCGAGCACGCGTGGAAGACCTTGGTCACGCTCTCGTCGGCCATAAGCTCGGCCAGCGGCGATAGGTCGTCGATTACCAGGGGATCGACCGCGACGCTCTCAGCAGGGGTGGCAATCTGAACCAAACATAGACGCGGATGGAACGTGCGCTCGCGCAAAAACTCGGTATCGACGGCAATCGCGTCGAACTCACGGGCGCGCTGGCAAAAGTCGAGTAGAGCCTGATGTGTGGAAATGTACATATCAACCCATCGAATAAGGTTAGGCCCGAAAAACACGGGTAGGATATCGGCATTGCCTTACAACTATACTCGGTTAGTCACAGAACGGGAACGTAAGTATGCGCTGCCTTATCATCCACAACCCGGCATCGGGCCCCAGCTCAGATGAAATCTACGCATTCACGCACGCCCTCGCGCAGGGCGGCGACGAGGTCGTGATGCGTTTTATCGGCGATGGCATGGAGCCCGAGGATGCCGTGGCAGACGTGCGCGAGTTTGACCGCGTGGTCGTTTCGGGCGGCGACGGCACCGTCTCCAACGTGCTCGACCAGATGCGCGGGTGCGGTGTCCCCACGCTCGTCTTCCCCTCCGGCACAGCCTGCCTGTTCTTCAACAACATCGGCAATGCCCCCGAGGCAGCGGCGCTCGCCAAGGCCTGCCGTGCCGGTCGCACGGTCAAAGTCGACATGGGTGAGCTCTTTTGGCTCGACGAGAACGGCAACGAGAAGCGCCACGGCTTTATCATCATCGCCGGCTCGGGCTTCGACGCCGAGATCATGATGAAGGCCGCCCCCACCAAAAACGACATCGGCGAGATCGCCTACTTCCTCTCCGCGCTCGCCACGCCCAATCCCACGGTGGCGCACTTTACGATTGAGCATGACGGCATTGTCGAGGAGCTCGACGGCATCTGCTGCATGGCCGGCAACACCTCGGTCATCCAAAACGACATCAACCTGTTCCCCGACTGCCGTATGAACGATGGCATGGTCGACATTGCGGTCATCGAACCCGTGCGCACCGTGCAGCTGCTACCTACCGTGATCACCGCCGCACTCGACCCCGCCGGCAAGGTACTCGGGCGCCCGCAGTTCAAGATCATCCAGACCAAGGAAGCCAAGATCACCTGCACCCCGTCGCTGGGCATGCAGTTCGATGGCGAGATTATCTCCAGCAATTCGGGCGTCTTTGGAGCCCGCGCGCTTCCACAATGCCTCGACCTCATCGTCGACGAATTCTCCCCGCTCGGAAAATAGGAGGACCCTATGAACGACAATCCCCTGCTCGGCTTTATCATCATCGTTTTGGCCATGCTCGTCGGCTATGCGATCAACGTGATTCACCGCCGGAAGAAGTAATTCCACATTGGTATGATATTCATCCAATTATCGTCTCCCCTGCTGTTTATGCATTTGCCAAACAGCAGGGGATTTTCATTTCAGGCATTCCCAGCTACTTTATTCGGCTACAGTAATTACAGGGCGTCTTTATTAAAGTAAAGCTACAAACTGAGTACAATTAACCGCTCGTCGCATATTTCATCACGCTTATCGAGTAAGTGTCTTTCATAGATGAATATTGTTTCCAGTTCGTTACGCTAATGGGGTGTCTTTATTGGCTGAAGCCCTCTGGCGACAGAGGGCTTTCGCACGCTGGGAGGGAAAATGAGGAAAACTCACCCCGTCAACGCGCTCAAGAAGCTAGGCATAGGCCTCGCCTTTGGAGCTGCAACCATCATGTCCATGCCGACATCTGCGCTCGCCTGCACGCAGATCTACATGGGCGGCAAGCTCACGGCGGACGGCAACACGTACTACGGCCGCGCCGAGGACTTTGGCAAGCGCTATCTTAAGCACTACGGCATCGAACCTGCCCACGAACCTGGCTTTAAGTACAGCTCGATTGAATCTGCTTTTGAATACACTTCGAACAAGCCTACCTATCGTTACAGCTATGTACGCGACCACCCCTCCAACTGGATGGGTCGCACCGACGCCTATTCCGAAGCCGGAATCAACGAGAAGGGCGTCTCCTGCTCTGCCACGCTAAGCACTTCCTATAACGAGGAGGCCGATGCAGCAGACCACATCGATGAGAAAGTGGGTCTGGGCGAGTACAGTTACGGCAGCATCATCCTGGGCGAGAGCGCCACGGCCCGCGAGGGCGTCGAGCTTCTCGGCAGACTGATCGATGATCAAGGCGTCTGCACCAACGACCAGATCATCATCGCCGACAACAACGAGACCTGGCTGTTCGCCACACTTTCCGCCCATCAGTGGATCGCCATGAAGCTCGCTGACGACGTCGCGTCGCTCAACCCTAATATCGGGAGCCTCAACTACGATGTCGACCTTGATGACCCCGAGAACTGCCTACACTCCGAGGGCATCGAGTCCATGCCCGTGGAGAAGGGCTTCGCCAAATACTCCGCTGACGGCAAATTCGATGTCGCCCAAACGTATGGCGAAAGCCTCGCCGATTCCGGCGTAAACCAGTGGTCCCGCTATGTGCAAGGCCGCGATTATTTTGGTAGTCAGCTGACCGAAGGCACAGATTACGACATTATCACAGTAGAGAAGGAAGGAAAACCCGACCAAAAGGGAGCCATGGTCAGCGAAATCCAGCCCCTGTTCTTCAAGCCTGGCAAGTCTGGTTGGAGCACTTTCGAGTTGATTCGCGCCTTCGGCAACCGCGGCGAGAACGTCCCTGGCCTCAACGCGAACACTGATGGTGTATATTGCATCGGCAGCGAGCGCAACACCGAGATCAACCTCTTCCAGATTCGTCGCGGGTATGACCCCGAAGTCGCTACCATCCAGTGGGAAATGCTCTCCCGCGCCGCGTACTCCGTCGCCATCCCGTTGTACTCCGCTCTGATAACTGAGGTCAGCCCGTACTTCAGCGATCAGACCGTCTCCTTCGATCACTGCAAACAGACTGACGTCGTGTACAACGAAGAGCCCGAGAACTCAATCAACTACGTCCTCATGGACATCAGCTCGCTCTGCTTTGAGAACCCTGACACCCTTGGTATCAGCGTCCGCGCCTACCTCGATGCGCTCCAGAACGAGCTCATCGAGCAGAACAAGGAAGTCGACGCCGCCATGCTGGCCGAGACGACCACCGAGGGCCGCACTGCCCTGGCCAACAAGGCCGGCAAGGCTGCTACCGAGAACACCTACAAGAAGTGCAAGGCGCTGCTCCAGGAGATGCGCGCCTATCAGAAGGCCGAAAACTTCGACCAGCCCTTCACTCCGAGCGATCTGAACACCGAGACCAACGGCCTCAAGGTGTCCATCACCTACGCCAAGGACGCTCTTGCCACCGACCCGGTAACCCCGGATCAGCCTGGCACTCCTGAGCAGCCCGGTACCCCCGAGCAGCCCGGTACCCCCGAGCAGCCCGCTAAGCCCGAGCAGCCCACCACCAAGCCCGAGAAGCCTGGCAAGTCGGACACCACGACCACGGTAACCACCAACAAGACGAACACCAAGGGCGGCCTGCCCACCACTGGCGATCGTTTTGATGGCCGCATGGTGGCCGCATTCGCCATCGCTGGCGTTGCCGTCATCTCCGCGGGCGGTTACTTCCTCTACCGTCGCAATAAGGAGTAACGTCTTAGCTGAGCGGGCAAGGCAGCAATGGCAGCCTCGCCCGCTCAGCCCACTCTTTTGACCGGCGGGAAACCCGCCTGAAATCTTTTCAAAAAAGATTTCCCCGCACACACTTCGCTGTGCTATAGTGCAGCGCAACAGCAACTAGGTGCGACCGCGCCACGGCATCACGAAAGGAGCCACCAACATGAAGAACACAATGAAGTCTCTCAACAACTGGTGGTGGCGTGATGCGAATACGATCGGTCGACAGTGAGTCCCTCACGCCTGTTTTTGCGCTCTAGGTGATTGGAAGGCCTCCGGTTTCGACCGGGGGCCTTTTTCTTTATCTCGGCTTCCACATCGATGCTGTTTCCTAAGGGAACGGCATATTCGGTTGTACCGACAA
>USKL01000106.1 GCA_900555225.1 uncultured Collinsella sp. | reverse complement strand
TCGCCGAGTTCTGCGCCATTATGTGCAGGGCTCGGTTTTTTATGTTACGCACTCCGGCACAGTCATAAAAAAGGACCCGCAAGCTGCGGGTCCTTTCTAGGCACTAAATTGTAGGCCGAATGTTAGTCCAGGTCGTCGGCAGCAAAGTTGTCGATCGGGGCGAAGGGATCGGCCACGGGGACAACCGGGTCAGCGACGGGCAGCGGCTCGGCGGGAACAGTCACTGCAGGAGAAGCGGCAGAACCGACCGGCGTGGAGGCCATCAGATCGGCCGGGAAGGAATTCTGGGCATCGTCCATGAAGTGCTGGATGAGCTTGAGATACTCTGCCTTGAACTCCTCACGGGAAGCCTTGAGACGATCGATCTCCTCGAGCTCGGCCTGCTTCTCGGTCAGAGCCTGGCGGATAACCTCGCGGGCCTTGGCGTCAGCCTCGTTGCGGATACGCTCAGCGTTCTCGTTGGCATCGTTGACGATGGTCTCAGCGGTCTGCTGGGCAGCGATCAGGGCAGCGGAAATCTGGCGCTCCTGAGCGGAGAAGTCAGGGGCGGGAGCAGCCACGGGGGCGGCAGGAACGGCCTGGGCGGTGGCATCCTGAGCTTGGGCAAGCTGAGCCTGCGCATCGGCAAGCTGCTGCTCGGTAGCAGTCAGGCGACCCTTAAGGTCGACGATCTTAGCGAGCATAGCGTCAACCTCGGAGGACAGCGTCTCCAAGAAGACGTCGACCTCAGCAGGATCGTAGCCACGCTTGGCCTCAGAGAAAGTCTGAGCCTGGATGTCTGCAGGGGTAATAGCCATAACAAGTCTCCTTTTTCATCGCCTCGGCGCTACACGCCCGACGTAAGTTACTAAGTCAGTTCTACACGAGTATACCTATAAGAAGCTGCAGAACCAGCCTCTGCACCAACTGCAACGCAATAATCGCAACGACCGGCGAAAAATCGATACCGCCCATCGGCGGGATGAAACGACGGAACAGGTTGAGCCACGGACCGCACACGCTATCAAGCACCGCGGCAATATCCTGAAGCAAACCACCCTGCTTCATGGGAATCCACGTCATAAAGCAGTAGACGACAATGAGCGTGGAATAGAAGTTGAACAGCGTGTTGACCAGCTGGACGATAGTGTAGATGTTGATGGGAATCTCCTCGTCTTGTCTTTACTTAAGGTAGCCGTCGGCACGAAGCTTCTTGAGATCGGAATCTTTGACCTCGCAACCGGCGGGCAGCACCATGAACACGCGGTCGCCCACCTCCTTGACCGTGGCACCCAGACCGCAGGCAAAGCCGTAAGAGAAGTCCAAGACGCGCTTGGCAACTTCGGTGCGTACGCCCACAAAAATCAGTGCGACAGGCTGCTTGGTGCGAACGCGGCGCACCACGGTCTCCACGTCGTCATAGCTCTCGGGGCGCAGGACATAGGCCGGCAGCTGCGGCGTGGCGTTGATGATATTGCTCGCATAGGCCGAGGCATCGCTCGGTGCAGGCGCGGGTGCAGCGGCGGCACGGGCGCGGGTATTCTCGGCGTAGCTCGACGGCGTGTCATAGGCACCAGGACGATAACCGCTCGCAACACTGTCCTGCGAGCGCGAAGGCGGGTTATACGTCGTGGCATGGCGGGAGTCATCGCCGACCAGCTGACCGGAGCGCGTATACACGGCAACCGACTCAGCTTCACCGCGGCGCGTCTGGCCAAGCAGGCCGTTGCTCGGCTCGTCTTGGGTGTAGAAGCCCTCGCCCGAAGCACCACTGTAGCCGTTGCCCTGATAGCCATCGTCGTAGCCGTCATCGTAGCCGTAGTCGTCGTCCTGGCCATAACCCTGGTCGTAACCCTGCTGGCCGCCCAGGTGCATCTTATTTTTAATCTCGTCAAGGAAGCCCATGGTTGTGTCCTCTCGCGGTTTAGTGCAGGCGCCCCGATAATCAGTGCGCACTTCAGAGCCTTATTTTACTGCAAACTCCGGGCTAAATACTACCCTGCCCAGGCGAACGAGCGTAGAGCCCTCCTCAAGGGCAGACTCAAAGTCCTCGCTCATACCGCAGGAAAGCTCAGGCAGGTTCAAATCGGGATGCGCCGCCTCCAGCTCATCCCTCAGCTCACGAAGCCCCGCAAAGGTGCGGCGTGCCACATCCTTATTCCCCCGGGGCGCCATAGTCATAAGCCCCTGTACGCAAATTCCCTCAAGTTCTGCAAGCTCACCCGCGGCGGCGCGAATCCCATCGGGTGAAAAGCCTCCCTTCGACTCCTCACCACTCACATTGACCTCAATGAGCACACGCTGGGGGCCGACGAGCTCGCCTGCCTCAATCTTGCGAACAGCACGGCTCGAGATCGCCTGCGCCAGATGCAGCGAACCCACCGAGTGAATCAGCTCGGCTGAGCCCAGCACCGCATTGATCTTATTGGTCTGCAGGTTGCCGATCATATCGAAGCGCACCTCGGGCAGCTCCGGATGCTCCGCCAGACCCGTGAGCTTGCGAACCAGCTCCTGCGGGCGGTTCTCGGCAAAATGGCGATACCCCGCCTGGATGGCGGCAACGGTCTCATCGACACCAACGGTCTTGGACACGGCAATGAGGCTCGCGGCGTCGTGGGGACGGCCCGCGCGATCGAGCGCCGCATAAAAACGTTCCAGAATCTGCTCGCGGCGAGCGCGCATCAAGTCCAAATAGTTATCCATTGCCAATCGCCTCCGCTGACAGCCAAACAAGTAGTCCCATGCTAACGCAAGAGCGCGGCCCCGCATGTGCAAGGCCGCGCTCACTTAGGTATTTACAATCTTTCGACGAACGGGGTTACTTACTCCTCGTCGTCCTCGCCATCGTCCTCATCCTCAAGATGATCGAGCAGGTAGCGAAGACCCTCGCTGACCTCGTTAACGGGCACCTTGGCAACGTAGCGTGCATCGACGGCGGGCCTCATGATAACACCCTCGCCCGAAGGCACGCGCATGCTCTCGAGCTCATCCTCATCAGTGCAGGCGATATCACCGGCAGTCATACGCTGTCCGGTCAACAGGAAGGTCAGACGGCAGGCGGCATCGATGGAAATCGAGGCGATGCGATCGAGATAGCGCGATACCATGATGGCGCGGCGCAGGTCGTCATAGTTGCTGTCGTCGTCCATAAAATCGCCCGTGTCCATGCGGTTAAAGGTGCGGAAGAACTTCTCGTAGGCGGCGTGCACTGGCTCGTCCTCGACGGCCAAGTTGCAGATGATGGACATGTCGTTGGTGACGAGCGCAGAAAGCGAAGAGCCCAGTACCTGGTAGACGGCCTCAGCCTCGGCCTCGACCGTGCCGACAAGCTCCTTGGGCAGCGAGATGTCGGCCTTGATCATATGACGCGTGGCGCGGCAAATCTGGCGAACCTTATCGGTCATGCGCTGCAGGTTAAAGTCGACGTAGATGATCGTCTGCAGCAAGCGGAAGTCGGAGGCGACCGGTGACTGCGTGGCAATCAGGTTGTAGCAGACGGCCTCCAGGTTGGCGCAGCGTGCGTCAATCGAAAGCGTGCGCTTCTTGGTCTTGGTGGCGAGCTTGCGGTCGTCGGTCACATAGGCCTTCACGGCATCGTGGAGGGCCAGATCGACGGCCTCGTAGATGCTCAGCATCTCGTGACGGGCCTCGATGAGCTGACGGGAAAACAGTTTGCGCATGGTTCACTCCAATCAGTTGGGTGCGGTCATGCCGCCCGCACAGTGAATACGCACCGGACCAGATCCGATCGGCTTGGGACTAGTCGCACCGATCAGCCAAAGCGGCCGGTGATATAGTCTTCCGTCCGCGAGTCCACCGGGCTGGTGAAGATCGCGTCGGTTTGACCATACTCGATGAGCGTAGCGGGCTCGCCGGCAACTTCCTGCAAGAAGAATGCGGTGTAGTCGCTAATGCGAGCTGCCTGCTGCATTGAATGCGTGACGATGATGATCGTCATCTCGGGCGCCAGCTCGGCCATCAGATCCTCGACCTTAGAGACGGACGTGGGGTCGATGGCGGAGCAGGGCTCGTCCATCAGAAGGACATCGGGTTGCACCGCAAGCACGCGCGCGATGCACAGACGCTGCTGCTGACCGCCCGAGAGCGCCAAACCATCCTTGTTGAGCTGATTGGATACCTCTTTCCAGAGGTTGGCGCGCTTGAGCGATTCTTCCACGATGTCATCGAGGTCACTTTTGCTAGTCACGCCCTGCAGACGAGGGCCAAAGGCGACATTCTCGTAGATGGATTTAGGAAACGGGTTGGGCTGCTGAAAGATCATGCCCACGCGACGACGGAGATCGACCGGGTCGACACCCTCGGCATAGATATCGTTGCCGTCGAGCGTCATGGTGCCCTCGACGCGCGTGCCCTCGATCAGGTCATTCATGCGGTTGATGCAGCGCAAAAACGTCGACTTGCCGCAGCCCGAAGGGCCAATGAAGGAGGTGATGGCGTTTTTGGCGATGTTGAGGTCAAGCCCCGTCAGCGCATGAAAGTCACCGTACCAAAAGTTGAAATCCTTGGCCGTAATGGCCGCTTGCTCCAACGTGGGAGAGGACTGATAAACGGACATGGGACTCCTTAACTAGCGACGCTTGCGCGACAGGAAGCGCGCAAACAGGTTGAAGGCCAGAATGATCACCATCAGCAAGAGCGCGGTGCCGTAGGCTGCGTTCATGTTGATGCCGTCGTTGGCAAGCAGATACAGGTGAACCGTCATGGGGCGGCCGGAATCGAGCGGCGAAATAGGTAGATTGATGGCCTGCCCCATGGTATAGAGCACCACCGCGGTCTCGCCAATGGCACGGCCGATGGCGAGAACGATGCCCGTGGCAATACGGCCAAAGGCAGAAGGAAGCACGATCTTGGAGACAACCTGCCACTTGGTAGCGCCCAGGCCGTACGCGCCCCAACGGATATAGCGCGGAACGGCGCGAATGGCTTCTTCGGTGGTGCGCATGACGATGGGAAGCATCAAGAGCGCGAGCGCCAGAGCGGCCGAGACCATCGAAAGGCCCAGGCCCATAGCCTCGACAAACAAGGCGTAGCCAAACAGGCCCATAACGATGGAGGGCACCGAGGCCAAAGCGTCAGCAGCGTAGCGAATGAGCTCGACGACCTTGCCCTGCTTGGCGTACTCGGCCAGATAGACGGCTGCCAGCACAGCGATCGGCGTGCAGATAAGCATGGCGAGCGCCGTCACATAGACGGTCGAGACGATCGTGGGCCAAATTCCGCCCTCGGCGTTGACGCCCTGGGGCCAACCGAAGATAAAGTCGAGCGAGATGTGTGGCAGGCCGTTGATGACCACGTAGGCGATGATAGCGACCAGCACCAGCGTGGTGATGTAGGCAGCGGCACGAAACACGCCAAGCATGATCTTGTTGGACAGGTCCTTGTTGATGCGGCCCTTCTTGCCGTGGGAAAGGGCACGCTTGATGCGCTCGCGCGACGAGGTCGTATCGACCGTCGTGTCAACGGAATCGGACATAGCCTACCCCCTCTTCTTCTTGGAAATCAGACGAACGATACCCACCAGCGTGGCGGAGATGATAAACAGGACCACACCCATGCCGAACAGCGCCGAGCGGTGCAGACCCGAGGAATAGCTCATGTCGAGCGCAATCTGGCTCGTGAGCGTCGAGATGGGGCTCGCAATGCTGTCGGGAATAACCGGGGCGTTACCTACGACCATGAGCACGGCCATGGTCTCGCCGATGGCACGGCCCATACCCAGCACGATGGCATCAACGATACCCAGCTTCGCGGCAGGTAGCACGACCTTATAGATGGTCTGCCACTTTGTGGCGCCCATGGCATACGATGCCTCGCGAATGCCCATGGGAATGGAATTGAGAGCATCGATGGTGAGCGTGGTGATGGTAGGGACGATCATGATGGCGAGCACAAACCACGCCGTCAGCGCACCAAAACCAAGGCCGCCGG
>USKL01000105.1 GCA_900555225.1 uncultured Collinsella sp. | reverse complement strand
CGCGAGTGCATGACCGTCATGGAAACGGTGCGTACCATGGCCGAGCGCGGTTGCGCCGTTATCATGGTCTGCCACGATATGGAAGTCGTCTCCGACTTTGCCGAGCGCATTGTGGTAATGGCCGACGGTCGCATCCTCGACCGCGGCCGCACGCACGAGCTATTCTCGAACATCGATCTCATGCGGCGTGCCTACGTGGAGCCTCCCCAGGTTATCGAGCTCTCGCGCCGTCTGGCATCTTCCGTCTCGCCCGCTTTTGCGCAGGTGAGCGAGGTCACCGATGTCGTTCGAATTACCAAGGAGATGGTCCACCGTGGTTAACGTCATCGACTACATGCCGGGCGATACGCTGCTGCATCGCCTGAATCCCGTCGTCAAACTGGGCCTCGCCGCCGCCATCATCGTCGGCATCTTCTTGTCCGACACCTACGTGGCGCTGCTGGGCTTTTTGGCACTCACCCTTGCGCTGGGTGCCTATGCCGGCGTCGTCGACCGTCTGTTTTCGCTGCTCAAGTTGCTGATTCCGCTCGCGCTTATCATGCTGGTGCTCCAGCTGGCCTTTATGCGCGATGGCAACGTGGTGTGGGGTTTTATCACCGACACGGGCCTCATCACAGGATCGAAGGCCTGCCTGCGCCTGCTGGGTGTGGCGTTACCGCTCATCCTCATGCTCATGGTGACCAAACTCAACGACCTTGCCAACGCCTGCGTCGAGGTGCTGCACGTGCCGTATCGCTATGCCTTCACCTTTACCACGGCGCTGCGCTTTGTGCCGGTGTTTGGTCAGGAGATGAACGCCATCATGGAGGCGCAGACCGCACGCGGCGTCGAGTACGACACCAAGAACCCCATCAAGAAGCTTAAGCTCATGCTGCCACTGTGCGTGCCACTGCTCATCTCGAGCGTGGGCAAGACCGATGCCACAGCCTTGGCGGCAGAACAGCGCGGCTTCTATCTGCGTACGCGCGCCAGCTCGTACAAGCGCTACCCCATCAAGGGCCTGGACATCGCCGTGCTCATCGTCAGCATCGCCCTCATCGCCATCGGCTTCCTGTTCTAGTTCACCACCGACAGCAACCGCCCAACGCAAAAGACCTCGGCTCGCACCAAACGAGCCGGGGCCTTTACTGTTTCACCAGATAAAACCTACCAAAATAAACCTGTCCCTTTTTGGCGGGTCGGAAGCTAGAGGCGGTAGGGAGCGCCGCTACGGATGATGGATTCACGCACCAGGACGTCCATGGCGTCGAGGGTGATCTCGGGCATCTCTCGGTACTTTTGCAACACCGAGAGCTCGGTGCAGGCCAGAATGACGCGGTCGCAGCCGCTACGGGCGAACTCCCACATCACGCGGTCGAACTTATCCATATCGGGCTCACGTCCGGCCTTCACATCATCGTAGATAAGCGACATCACATCGTTCTGACGTTTCTCGCTGGGATAGACGACCTCAACACCCGCAGCCTTACATTCGCGGCCGTAGACGCCCGCGCCCACGGTGCCATCGGTGCCCATGATGCCAATCTTGTGCACCGGCTCGGCCGGCATACTCAGGTTGGGGTCGAACTCGCACTCCCCCATCACCGCGCCGGCCAGAGCATAGCGCACCGACTCACGCGGCATGTGGATAATCGGCACCTTCGTAAACGACTGGATCTGGTCATAGAAGTAGTGTGACGTGTTGCAGGGAATGGCAATGTGTGCACAGCCCAGCGACTCGAGTGCCTGGGCGCACTCTTTCATGGTCGCCAGCAGTTTGGCATGCTCGCCGGTCTTAATGGCCAGCGTGCGGTCGGGCATGGTCGACTTGGAGAGCACCACCATGTCGATATGTTCCTGATCGCAGGCAGCAGCCGTATGACGCACCACCTGGTCGTAGTAATACGACGTGGCCTCGGCGCCCATGCCGCCGATAACTCCCAGCTTTTCCATCGCCGCCTCCTTGGTGACGCTTGCGCAATTGCGCGTATCATACCCGCGCCCGCCCGATGCAAACCGGACGGGCGCCGCGCTCATCTACTTGTAATACGTCTTGAACAGCTTAAAGTGGCGCAGCTTGGTGTGCCACATGCGCAGCCAGCGGTTAAAGACAAAGTCGCCCTTCATAAACGAAGGGTCGGCGCCCTTGCCTTCCTTGTCCAGGCGATGCACCTTAGCGCGCAGCTCGGGATCCTTGACGTACTTGTCGACGACGCCCATGGGAACGACCATCCACAGGGCCTCGTCCTGCGCCGTCACAAACTCCGGCTCAAACGGGCGGTTAAACACATACTCGTCCACCACATACTTGGCAACGTTAAAGCCGCTGTTGGTAACGTAGTAGTTGCTGCGGCCCTGGCGCGTGTTGAAATCGAAGAACTTAAACGAGCCGTCGCGCTCGTCGTACTTAACGTCAAAGTTGGAATAGCCCACAAAGTGAAGGTCCTCGAGCAACTTGCGCACGCCGCCCATGAGCTCGTCGTTGGGCTCGGTAATGATACAGGCATGGTTGCCGACACCGTGGGGCTGATGCTCCTCGAGCAGCACATGGCCCAGGCACATCATGCGAACCTTACCGTTGCGGTCGGAATAGCTGGTGAGTACGCGCATGTACTCGTCGTTGCCGGGCACGCGATCCTGCAAGATCAGATCGTCGGTGTAGCCGCTGGCATACGAATCGCGAATGACCTGTTCCAGCTCGGCGCGGTCGGCAATCACATAGGCCTTCTTCTGGCCCTCGAACTCGTGCTGCCACCACATGATGCCGTCAGAAGGCTTCAGAATCATCGGGTAAGGAAAATCGATCTGGTCGAGCACTTCGGCAGGCGCCTCACCCTGGGCATTGAGCATCGCCTTGGTAAAGGTAAACGTGTGCGGATAGGGCACGCCATGCTTCTCGCACAGCTCGTAGAAGATCTCCTTCTTCTGGCACTGCTCGAGCATGCTGTAGGGCGCGTAGGGAGCGACGATGTTATCCGCCAGCTCATGAGCATCCTTGGCTTGAGCCACGAGAGCGACATAGTTGTCGCCACAGCCCACAAGGACAATCGTCTTGTCGGCATGCGCTTGGGCAATGCCGTTGACGGTTTTGAGCATCACGGGCATGGTGTCGATATCCACGTTGGGCGTGTAGTCGATAATCTGGCTGCGGTACGCGGGACCCGTCTGATACTTGCCAAAGACCAGACTCTTGACCTGGTACTCCTCGTAGAAGGCACGCGCCACCGAATAGGCGTTGATGTCGCCACCGAGCAGCACGGGAATGAACTCGCGCTCTGTAAATTGCAATGCCATGGAAACTTCCTATCATGAACTGCCCACACAATGGGCGGTCTTTGCGCAACTGAATTATTCTAGCGTGCCAAGCCGCCGGCGCCCAAAGCTCCACCGTATCTATGGCAATCGACGTAATCGTCCAGCACGAAGGCCAGCACGAAGACGGCGCTCACCGTTGTATGACAATGGGCAATGAACCTACCATTGTTGTAGGATTCAACATGTAGCCCGCCCCGTCGAAAGGTGCACCGTGCCCCAGGCTCATCCGATCAACAACCCCATCATTGACGCCGCCAAGCGCGAACTTGCAGATCGTGCCCAGACGGCAGCTCCCCTACGCACCGCAAACGATGCTTACAACGGGCCTGCCCGTATCGTCTCAATCAACACGTCGGAGCACAAAGGCACGCGTAAGTCACCCGTCGCCGACGGGCACGACACCGTCATCGAGCAGTTTGGCCTCGCCTCCGATGCGCACGCCGGGCATTGGCACCGCCAGGTTTCCTTTTTAGCTGCAGAGTCTATCCAGACGGCGCAGGCGCGCGGGCTCGATGTGCACGAGGCCGACTTTGGCGAGAACTTCACAACCCAGGGCATCAACCTGCTCTCGCTCCCCCTGGGAACGCAGCTCAAGATTGGCAACGATGTCCTGGTCGAAATCAGTCAGATCGGCAAGGTCTGCCACACCCGCTGTGCCATCTACTATCTCGCCGGCGACTGTATCTTTCCCCACGAGGGCGTTTTTGGCGTGGTACTAAAGGGCGGAGAGGTCCATACCGGCGACGATATCCGGGTAGTCAAACTCGGCGACGGCACCTGTTCGTTCACCCCCGCCGAGGCCCTCGAAGAGATTGAGCAGGCTCGCCAGAAGGGCACGCTGTAGTTATAAAACCCCACGTTGAGATAGCTTTTACAGCCCAAAACTCCTCTCAAACAGGGCTCTGTAACGTTAAAGTTGAACTCTATGGTTTCTCAACAATTCATCATAACTGCAGGTCAAAGCCAAAGCCTCAAGTTCAACTTGACCCTTTGGAACCTTTAAGGTTCAAGTTGAGGTCGAAAGCAGTAGTAGAATACCGTTCGAACCATAACCTACGATTGATTGCAGAGGGACTGGATGCAGCATTCGAATCATCGCACCGCAGCGCTCATTGCGTCGAAGCCGGCTCGTATCATCACGAGCGCCGCGCTTGCCGTTGCGCTGACGGCCACGCCGATGCTCTCCCCCGTTGCGGCGTATGCCGCCTCGCAGGCAACGCAGGACCAGCTTTCCGCAGCCCAGCAGAAGATCGAAGCCGCCACGAGCGCCTACAACGACGCCCGCACCAAACTCGATGACCTGCAAAAGCAGATTGACTCCAATGAGGCAAGCATCGAGGAAATCGAGGCCAAGCTTCCCGAGCAGCAGGCCAAGGCAAGCTCCGCCATGCGCGATCTGTACAAGTATCAGAAGGGCACCAATCCCATCGTGAGCTTCCTGGTCAACGCGCAGAGCCTGGGTGAGTTCATCACGACCTGCAAATACACCAACCAGATCACGAGCTCAAGCGTCGACGAGATCGAAGAGCTCAATAACATGCAAACCGAACTCGAGCAGAACAAGGCCGAGCTCCAGCAGGCCAAGTCACAGCTTGAGGCAGAGCAGAAAAACGCCGAGGATGCGCTGGCGCAGGCCCAGCAGCTCCGCAGCGAGGCACAGGCAAAAGCCGAGCAGGAAAATGCCGCCGAGCTTGCCAAGCTTGAGGCCGATAAGGCCGCTGCCGCCGAGAAGCTCTCGGGCGAGGGCGTAAGCGGCAGCAATTCCAGCAGCCAGGCCACCAACACCAACACCACCATCGACACCACGGTGAACAACACCAATACCGGTAGCTCCGATTACGATTCGTTCATTAATGAGTGGACGAGCCGCATCGACAATTATCTCGCCGGCTCCCCCATGGCAGGCCAGGGCTATAACTTTGCCGTCGCCGCTTGGAATACCGGTGTCGACCCCCGTTGGTCCCCCGCCATCGCCTGCATCGAGAGCACCAAGGGCGCTTATTGCGCCAATTCTTACAACGCTTGGGGCTGGAGTGCCCGTGGCGGCGGTTGGCGCAGCTTTGGCAGCTGGAGCGAGGGCATCTCCGCTCACGTTGCCTATCTGGGCGCCAACTACGGCTCCACCCTTACCCCGGCAGCAGCCAAAAAGTACTGCCCGCCCACGTGGCAGGACTGGTACAACAAAGTCGCCGCTCAGATGAACCGCATCTAAGTGCAACTGCAAAGGGCCCCAATGGGGCCCTTTTTCTTTTAGGTAGCGGAGGTATCGACGACGCCGGTCGCATTGGCAACCGCGACTATGACGATCATACATAGGAGCAGCACACCCAATGCCTTGAACCAGAGTTTCGCGAGTTTCTTGCCGCGATAGCTGTCGAGCAGCGCGAATCGCCGACGAAGACGACGCTTGTCGAACAGCGCAAAATGCATAAGCACCATAAGGCCATCGACAAAGAAAAAATACTCGATTATGAGAAGCCACGTCGGGTAGCTTTGGTTTGCTCCCGTGGGGTGAAAGACGGCAAAGTGACTTCCGGCAAAGAACACAAGCAGCGAGAAGCAGACGAGCGTATTCCAAATGCGCCCCAGAGACTCCGGAACGCGAGAGAGCAGACCGCATGCAGCGGAGGCGGCAGGCCTAGAAAGCCTTGCGGGGTTCTGGAGCCCTTGGGACGCCAACACCGTCTCCGAGGCCGGAGTACGGACAGGCGCAGGA
>USKL01000104.1 GCA_900555225.1 uncultured Collinsella sp. | reverse complement strand
TAAGGCACTTTATCAATCCCGGTCAGGAAACGGTAAAGATGCTTATGATAATACCGAGGGATGATGAAAGGCTTGCGCTTGTGAAGCAAATAATTCACGAGCATGCCGGCAGGCTGGACAGGCCGAACACGGGCATAATGTTTGAAATACCCGTTATGAACGTTGAGGGGGTTTCGAAGAAGAGCTGATGAGCATTACAATTTTATATATTGCGGCTGCTATGGCGGCCGGACTTCTGTTCAACAGGTTTGCGAAGCTTATTTCGCTGCCCAATGTAACGGGTTATCTTGTTGCGGGCCTTTTGATAGGGCCAAGCGTGCTTAACCTTATCCCGAAGGATGGTACCGAGGCGCTGAACGTGCTGGTAACGCTGGCGCTGGACGCGCCGGACGATGCAGATCCGCAGGGAATCAAAGAAAAAGTGGCGATGGACTTTGAAAAGTACGGCGGCGTGCGCGTGGTCAAGGTCGAGCGCGTGGAAGATGCGGCAAAGGCGTTCATCGAGGCGCGTGCCGAGGGCGAGGCCGTCTTTGGCGACGGCGAGTGCTACATGGAGAAGTTCGTCGCGCCGGCGCACCACGTTGAGGTGCAGATTATGGCCGATAAGCAGGGCCATGTGTTTTCGCTCGGCGAGCGCGAGTGCTCGGTGCAGCGTCGCAATCAAAAGCTGATCGAGGAGAGCCCTGCGCCGTGCCTCGACGGACACGACGACATTCGTGCTCGCATGCACAAGGCAGCGCGTGACTTGGCTCGTGCCGTCGGCTACGAAGGGGCCGGTACCATCGAGTTCCTGTATTCGGATGACGGCAATTTCTACTTTATGGAAATGAACACGCGCTTGCAGGTGGAGCATCCGGTTACAGAGTTTGTGACCGATACCGACTTGGTCAAGTGGCAGCTGCGCGTGGCAGCCGGCCAGCCTCTGCCTTTTGAGCGGGAGGACATGCCGGTCCGCAACCACGCCATGGAGTGCCGCATCAATGCCGAAACGCCGGACTTTCTGCCGTCATGTGGAACGGTCACCGCGTTGCGTGTGCCGGGTGGTCCGCGCGTGCGCTGGGATTCGGCCATGTTCACCGGTGCGACAGTTCCGCCGTACTACGATTCCATGCTCGGCAAGCTCATCGTGTGTGCGCCCACGCGTGACGGCGCCATTCGCAAGATGCGCTCGGCCCTGGGCGAGCTCGTGATTGAGGGCGTGAGCGAAAACAGCGAGCTTCAGCTCGACGTGCTGGCAAACGGCGAGTTCTTGTCGGGCATGTATCACACCGATCTGATGGGGCATCTCTATGCTGATGAATAGAAAAGCGAAGACGGTCAACGTCCTCGAGGGACCGATGACCGAGTCGTGCGCCGAGTTTCCCGCGCGCCACGTGTTTATCAAGTGCCCGGAGTGCCGCCGCGTGATCGATGAGGCGCGCCTGCACGACAACCTCGAGGTCTGCCCTCGTTGCGGCAAACACTTTCGCGTGAGCGGGCGCGACCGCATGCGCATGACGATTGACGAGGGCACGTTTGAGGAATGGGATGCCATTCTGGCGCCGGAGGACTTCCTCTCGTTTCCCGGCTATGCCGACAAGCTCAAGAGCGTGAGCGAGCGTTCGGGCGAGCACGATGCCGTTGTGTGCGGCAGGGGCAAAATCTGCGGTTGCGATACCGCGCTCTTCTTTATGGACGCCAACTTTATGATGGGCTCGATGGGTTCCGTGGTGGGTGAGAAGATCTGTCGCACATTTGAGCGAGCGACCGAGCTTGGATTGCCAGTTGTCGGCTTTACCGTTTCGGGCGGTGCGCGCATGCAAGAGGGCGTGACATCGCTTATGCAGATGGCCAAGATTTCTGCGGCGGTTAGGCGCCACAGCGAGGCGGGCGGCCTGTATATCACGGTGCTCACCGACCCCACGACCGGAGGCGTAACCGCGAGCTTTGCCATGGAGGGCGACATTATCCTGGCCGAGCCCGATGCCCTGACGGCATTTGCCGGCCCGCGCGTGATCGAGCAGAACATGCACAAGCGCCTGCCCAAGGGATTCCAGCGCTCCGAGTTTTTGCTGGAGCACGGCTTTTGCGATGCCGTTGTTCCGCGTGGCGAGATTGCGCTCACGGTAGGCGAGCTGCTGGCGCTGCACGAAGGGCACGCGCCCGGCCTGGGGGCACCGCATGAGATCGTGCATACGGGTCGCCGCGGCAAAAAGCTGGGACACTTGTTCAAGCGCTCGGCCGCACCAAAAACCGCGCTCGAGATTGTCAAGCAGACCCGCTCGGCAGATCGCGCCACGGCGGGTGAGATGATCTCGCTGGGCCTGGATGGATTTGTGGAACTGCACGGCGACCGTTACTTTGGCGACGATGCCGCTGTGGTGGCTGGCATTGGCTGGAAAGACGGACGTCCCGTAACGGTTATCGCCATCGAGCGCGGCACCACGACCAAAGAGCGTATGCGCCGCAACTTTGGCATGGCGCATCCCGAGGGCTACCGCAAAGCGCGTCGCCTTATGCGCCAGGCCGAAAAGTTTGGTCGACCGGTTCTGTGCCTGGTCGATACTTCGGGTGCGTTTTGCGGCATCGGTGCCGAGGAGCGCGGCCAGGGCGAGGCGATTGCCCAAAATCTCATGGAGATGAGCGGCCTTAAGACACCGATCGTCTCGGTGGTGACGGGCGAAGGCGGCTCTGGTGGCGCGTTGGCGCTGTCCGTGGCCGACCGCATCCTGATGCTCTCGAGCTCGGCCTATTCGGTCGTGAGCCCCGAGGCCTGTGCGTCGATCCTGTGGAAGGATACCGAGCGCGCGAATGAGGCCGCCGAGGCGCTTAAGCTCACGGCCCCCGATCTGTTGGCACTCGGCATCATCGACGGCATCGTTGACGATAGGGGCCTGTCGCATGAGGAGATCGCCGGTGCCGTCATGTCCTCGGCATTTGATGCCTTCGATACGCTTGGGCAACTCGACGACGCGACCCTCACAAACCTCCGCTACGAAAAGTACCGCGCAATCGGTCAGTACTGCACGATGTGACAAAGGGAAAGCCCGCATGTCACATTGGGAAAGGCGTTCCATGTCACAAGTTTCTAACACCTCGTTTACAACGACGGTTTCATCAAACGCCATGGCCGTGGTGGACTATCTGTCCAAAAGCATGATGTCGGCGCTGCCGTTTATTGTCTGCGCGGCGTTGTTCCGCACCGTTGCCGTCATTATGGGCGAAGGTATGCTGGGCCTGTGGTCTGCCGATTCCGAAATCTATCGCCTGTTCTACAGTTGGCTCTATAACGCCGGCTACTACTTTTTGCCCATTTATCTTGGTTGGGCGGCCGCCCGCCAGCTCGGTTGCTCGGAGCAGCTGGGCATGATGCTGGGCGGCGTATTGATTGCGCCCGATCTGCTTCAGCTCGTCGATGCCGCATCGACGACGGGGGCATCGATGACTTCCGTGTATGGTCTGCTTCCCGCGCCGGTCAACGATTACACGACGACTGTTATTCCGGTTCTCATCTCGGTGCCCGCGCTATGGCGAGTGGAGTGTTTCTTTCAGCGCGTTATCCCTAAGGCCGTGGCATTCTCGTTCGTTCCGTTTGCGACCATGCTCGTTATGGTTCCGGTTTCGCTGTGTATTACGGCGCCGGCGGGCAGCTATCTGGGCATGCTGTTGGGCCAGCTTATGTTTATGCTTGGCAATTCCGGTGGCATTGTGTCGCTGCTCACGCTCATGGGACTTGCCGCGGGCTGGGAGTTCCTAAAGATCGCGGGCGTCAGCAACGTCGTCCTATCGCTCGCCTATGCGCAGTTTATGAGTGTGGGAACGGATTCGTGCATCCTGATCGCCGCGACGATGGCAACGTTTGCCGTTTGGGGCATGCCCTTTGGCGCGTCGCTCCGCGTTGCGGATAAGGACGAGAAGGCGCTCATGCTGGGCTATTCAATCTCGGGCGTGCTTGGCGGCGTAAGCGAGCCGGCGCTGTACGGTTGCGGCTTTAAATATGGCAGGTGCCTCACATGTATGGCCATCGGCGGCGCCGTCGGAGGCCTTGTTGCAGCCGTGGGCCACGTTACGGCCTATACCATCGGCATGACGAATGTCCTCATGGTCATTGGCTTTGCCACAGGTGGTTTTTCGAACCTGCTGTGGTGCTGCTTTGCCGGCGGTGTGGCATTTGCGGTGTCTGCGGCGCTGAGCTACTGCTTTGGCGTGGTGCCGGCGAAGGGGCAGGCGACGGGGGACGGAGCCGATTCGCCCAAAACCTCGAAGAGCGTGGCCGAGGCAAGCGCATAAATCGATTGACAAAGGTGCAGTCCCGCATGTCGCACTCCAAGGCCGTGGCTCGTGTGGGCTGCGGCCTTTTGTATCTTGAGGACAAAGTGGCTACACTACAATCCGTTTGAGCAATAGATATATAGGTAGTACCGTGGGGGCGGATGTAGATGGTCGAGTGGATTGTTAGGCGCGCACAGGGCGATCGTGCGCGTGTGGGCACGTTAGCGGGCATGGTGTGTATTGTCGCCAATGTGGCACTTTGTGCTGCGAAGGGCGCAATCGGTGTGGTTTCGGGATCGGTTTCGATTGTGGCGGATGCCATGAACAACCTGTCCGATGCCAGCTCGAACATCGTGAGCGTGCTGGGTTTTAAGCTGGCGAGCAAGCCGGCCGACCCCGAGCATCCTTACGGCCACGGTCGCTACGAGTATCTCTCGGGCCTGGTCGTGGCGGCGCTCGTGCTGCTGATTGGCGTTGAGCTGGTGAAGTCTTCGGTTGAGCGCGTCATCCACCCCGAACCTGTCGAGTTCTCGCTTGCCCTGGTGGCAGTTCTCGTGCTTTCGATGGTTGTTAAGCTGTGGATGGCGGCCCTCAACCAAAAGCTCGGCGATCGCATTGAGTCCGAGACGCTGCATGCGACCGCGCAAGATTCCAAGAACGATGTCCTTGCCACGGGCGCCGTGCTGGCGTGCGCAATTGTTTCGCAGGTGACGGGCATCAACCTTGACGCTTGGGTCGGCCTTGCCGTTGGTGCCTATATTGGCTGGAGCGGCTTTGAGCTTATCCAAGATACGGTGAGCCCGCTTTTGGGCCAGACGCCCGATCCTAAGCTCGTCGAGCATATCCGCAGCAAGATCATGAGCTACCCCGGCGTTTTGGGCGTTCACGATCTGATGGTTCACGACTACGGCCCGGGCAGGAAGTTCGCAAGCGCTCACGCCGAGATGGCGGCCGAAGCCAGCCCGATGGAAAGTCACGACACGCTCGATAACATCGAGCAGGCGTTTAGGAACGAAGACGGCATGATCGTCACGCTCCATTACGACCCCATCGTGACCGACGATCCCAAGGTGGCGAGCATGCGTTTACGCATTAACGCAATGGCTCAGGAGATCGATAGTCGCCTCTCGATTCATGACCTGCGCTGTGTGCCGGGTCCTACGCACACCAATGTGATTTTCGACTGCGTGCGCCCCTCGGATCTGCAAATGAGTGCCGAGGACGTAAAGCACGAGCTGGCACAACGGGTCGAATCGGAATATCCCAAGTCGATTGCCAAGATTACGATCGACGAAGACTACGTAGGGCATACCCACGAGTAGGGCTGTGCCGGCAAAGCAAGTTATACAGAAGGGGAGAATATGAAGAGGCTGTATCTGCTCCGCCACGGCCAGACGGAGTTCAACGTCAAGAAGCTGGTCCAGGGCCGCTGCGATTCGTCGCTGACCGACCTTGGCCGCAAACAAGCGGGAATGGCAGCCGCATGGCTCAAGGCCCATGACGTTGTCCCCGACAAAGTGGTCTCGTCGCCTTTGGGTCGAGCCATGGATACAGCTCAGCTCGTCGCATGCGAGCTCCTCGGCCCGGACGCAGCAGTCGAGTCCTGCGAAGGCATCATCGAGCGCTGCTACGGCACCTTCGAAGAAGGCCCCCACGACGCTCTGCCCACCGACGTCTGGGAACCCGGCGAGGACTTGGTCCCTTACGGAGGAGAAGGAAGCCAGGCACTGCAAGAGCGCATGGTAGACACCCTCACCAATCTCATGAGCGC
>USKL01000103.1 GCA_900555225.1 uncultured Collinsella sp. | reverse complement strand
TGCCGGCAGTTTGGGACACTCCTTGGCAATTGGCGCATCAGAGCGCTCGGACATACAGTTTTTCGATTCCGTATGTATATATGCGCGCTAATGGGTTATAAAATCTAAGTCTGAACATAGCAGGTCTGCGATGCGGCTCGGGCAACCGGGCCGTTTTTGCGGACAGGGGTAGCGCGAAAGGACTGCACATGCGTCAATTTAAGACCGAGAGCAAAAAACTGCTCGACCTCATGATCAGCTCCATCTATACCAATAAGGAAATCTTCCTGCGCGAGCTTATCTCTAATGCGAGCGACGCCGTCGACAAGCTCAACTTTAAGAGCCTGCAGGATCCGAGCGTCAAGATCGACCAGGGCGACCTGGCCATTCGCGTCTCCTTTGATAAAGACGCCCGCACCATTACCATCTCGGATAACGGCATTGGCATGACCGCCGAGGAGCTCGAGCGCAATCTGGGCACCATCGCCCATTCCGGCTCCGAGGAGTTTAAGACCGAGAACGCCGAGCAGCAGGGCTCCGATGTCGACATCATCGGTCAGTTTGGCGTGGGCTTCTACTCGGCTTTTATGGTCGCCAGCCATGTGAAGGTCGTCAGCCGCGCCTATGGCGAGGATGTCGCCCATGTGTGGGAATCCGACGGTCTTGAGGGCTACACCATCGAGGACGGCGAGCGCGCCGAGCACGGTACCGATGTCATCCTGACGCTGCGCGAGAATGAGAAGCTCGATGCCGACGGCGAGGCCGAGACCTACGATCGCTTCCTGACCGAGTGGGGCCTCAAGAGCCTGATTCAGCAGTACAGCAACTATGTGCGCTACCCGATTCAGATGATGGTGTCCAAGAGCCGCCAGAAACCCAAGCCCGAGGACGCCGGCGACGATTACAAGCCCGAGTACGAGGACTACCAGGAGCTCGAGACCGTCAATTCCATGACACCGATCTGGAAGAAGCACAGCTCCGATGTCGAGCAGAAGGACTACGACGAGTTCTACAAGTCCACGTTCCACGACTTTGACGATCCTGCGCGCACCATCAGCTTCCATGCCGAGGGCACGCTCGAGTATGACGCCCTGCTGTTTGTGCCGGGCCGCGCGCCGTTCGATCTGTACAGCAAGGACTACGAGAAGGGCCTGGCGCTCTACAGCTCCAACGTCCTGATCATGGAGAAGTGCGACGACCTGCTGCCCGACTACTACAACTTTGTCCGCGGCGTCGTGGATTCCGCCGACGTGTCGCTCAACATCTCGCGCGAGACACTGCAGCAGAACCGTCAGCTCAAGGCCATCGCCAAGCGTGTGGAAAAGAAGATCACCGCCGACCTCGAGGATATGCACGACAACGATCGTGAGGCCTACGAGAAGTTCTTTGAGAACTTTGGCCGCGGCCTCAAGTACGGTATCTACTCGAGCTATGGCATGAAGGCCGATGAGCTCGCCGACCTGCTGCTGTTCTGGTCTGCCAAGGAGCAGAAGATGATTACCCTGGCCGAGTATGCCAAGGGCATGCCCGAGGATCAGAAGGCCATTTACTACGCCGCCGGCGACTCGCGTGAGCGCTTGGCCAAGATGCCCATGGTAAAGGGCGTGCTCGACCGCGGCTATGACGTGCTGCTGCTGACGCAGGATGTGGATGAGTTCACGTTCCAGGCTATGCGTGAGTACGTTGCCGCCGATATGCCCAAGATCTACGAGGACGATGCTGCCCGCGAGGCTGCCGAGAAGGCTGTGGCCGACGGTGCCGAGCCCGAGGTCGAGGATCGTCACTTGGAGCTCAAGAACGTCGCGACCGGTGATCTTGACCTGGCGACCGAGGACGAGAAGAAGGAGGCCGAGGACGCCACCAAGGAGAACGAGGACCTCTTTAGCGCCATGAAGGAGGCGCTCGGCGACAAGGTCGAGAAGGTCGCCGTCTCTGCGCGCCTGACCGATGCTCCCGCGTGCATCACCACCGAGGGCCCGCTTTCGCTCGAGATGGAGAAGGTGCTCCAGAAGGGTCCCGAGGGCGCGCCCGACGGTATGCCCAAGAGCCAGCGCGTGCTCGAGCTCAACGCCAAGCACCCGGTCTTTGCCAAGCTCGTCGCTGCCCAGAAGGCGGGCGACACCGACAAGATCAAGCAGTACTCCGGCCTGCTCTATGACCAGGCCCTGCTGGTCGAGGGCGTTTTGCCCGAGGACCCCGTGGCCTTCGCGGCGGCTGTCTGCAACTTGATGTAGTTAGGTAGTTACGCGGTTTTACCAAACCGCGTAACAGCTCGACGCTGCAAACGCCCCTAAGCGGCAATCTGACGTTCAATCGTCGGTCGCGTACCGAAGTACGCTTCCCTCCTCTTTCACGTCACCTTGCTCGCTTAGGGGCGTTTTCGCTGACTTATGCTCAACCAGCGACGTTTGCGCGCTTGTCAAGAGATTAGCCGTTGGGAAAGTGTCCAAAAATTCACGCTCGTTCCTTTCGGATTGCATCGCCCGTGGCCGGCAGCCGCGCGGTACCGGTCCGCGTGGCGGCGTATAATCGGCGGCAGATGACTTGAACGTTAGGAAACCATGACCGATAGCATGCAGCAGATGGCACTCGACACGCTCGGCGCCTATTTTGGCTACACCTCGTTTCGCCCGGGACAGGACCGCATGGTCGATGCGATCCTTGCCGGTCGCGATGCGCTGGGTGTTATGCCCACGGGTGCCGGCAAGTCCATTTGCTACCAGGTGCCCGCGCTCATGCTGCCCGGCATCACCTTTGTGGTGAGTCCGCTGCTGTCGCTTATGGAGGACCAGACCCGTGCGTTGCTCGCGGCGGGTGCGCGACCCAGCTATCTCAACTCCAGCCTTACTCCGGCCCAGCAAAACACCGTGCTCAAGCGGGCGCGCGAGGGCCGCTACCAGCTTATGTACGTGGCGCCCGAGCGCTTGCTCGAGCCGCGTTTTTTGGCCTTTGCGCAGGAGGCTGCGGGTTCCGCCGGCATTGGCGTGCCGCTCGTGGCCATTGACGAGGCCCACTGCGTAAGCCAATGGGGTCAGGATTTCCGCCCCGCCTATCTGCAGATTCGTGAGTTCATCGATTCCCTGCCGCAGCGCCCCATCGTGGCGGCGTTTACCGCCACGGCGACCGAACGCGTGCGTGCGGATATTCAGCAGATGCTCGGCCTGCAAAACCCTGCGACGGTGGTGACGGGCTTCGATCGCAAGAATCTCTACTTTGGTTGCGAGGAGATGGGCGACAAGGCCAAGACTGCCTGGGTGCGCGACTATGTGATCGCGCATTCGAGCGAGAGCGGTATCGTGTATTGCTCGACCCGCAAGACGGTCGATGCGCTGGCGGGCGAGCTTGCCGAGGCGCTGGGCCCCAGCGGCATTCGCGTTGGCCGTTACCATGCCGGCATGGGCAACGACGCCCGCCGCCAGAGCCAGCGTGCCTTTATCGACGACGACATTCAGGTGATGGTTGCCACCAACGCCTTTGGCATGGGCATCGACAAGCCCAACGTGCGCTACGTGATTCACAACAACGTGCCCGAGAGCATCGAGGCATACTACCAAGAGGCGGGCCGCGCTGGCCGCGATGGCGATCCGGCCAGCTGTTACTTGCTGTGGAACGGCAACGATTTCCGTATGCGCCGCTTTTTAATCGACCGCGGCGATGCGGCCGACGAGGCGCTTGACGACGAGCAACGCGCGTGGGCGCTCCAGAACCGTTATCGCCTGCTCAGCCAGATGGAGGGCTACTGCAATACCACCGGCTGCCTGCGCGAATACATGCTGCGCTACTTTGGAGACGAGGCCGCGGCCGATCATGCGGTTGCGGCTGCTGCGGGCGGCACCACAGACGACGCCGAGGGCTGCGGCAACTGTAGCAACTGCCTCACGCAGTTCGAGGTCGAGGACGTCACCGATATGGCCCGCGCCGCCGTGCGCTATGTGGCCACGCGCCCCATGCGCTTTGGCAAATCGCTGGTCGCCGACGTGCTCCATGGCGGCAACACCGAGCGCATTCGCCAGATGCATCTGGACGAGGACCGCGGCTATGGTGAGTTGTCGAGCGAATCGGTCGGGCGCATCAAGGACATCATCGGCCAGCTGTGCGGCCGCGGTTATCTGGCCACCTCGCAGGGGCAGTACCCGGTCGTGGGACTGGGTCCGCGTGCCGGCGAGGTCGAGGACGAGGCGTTCGCCTTTACCGTTAAGCGTCGCGCGTCCAAGCGCAAGGCCTCGGCCCGCGCCCGCCGCGCCGTCGATCTGCTGCGCGAGGAGGCCGAGCTGGATCAGCGCCCGCGCGTTGGCGACGATGCCGAGCTGTTCGAGCGCCTGCGTGCCCTCCGCAAGGAGATCTCGACCGAGCTGGAGATGGCGCCGTATATGGTCTTTTCCGACAAGGCCCTGCGCGGCCTGTGCCGCCTGCGTCCGCAGACGCGCGAGGAGCTGATCCAGGTCAACGGCATTGGCGAGAAAAAAGCCGACGCCTTTGGCGAGCAGTTTATGGCGGCGATTGAAGAATTTGAGTCCGAGCATGCGCGGGATGGAGTGTAACGATGGCATTCGACGATAAAACCGACCGCACTGACGTGCCCGCTGTGCCGCTGTACCAGCAGGTCATGGACGACCTAAAGGGCGAGATCGCGCGCGGCGTGTACCCCGCCGGCTCGCGCATCCCTGCCGAGATGGAGCTCGCGAAGTCCTACGGCGTGGGGCGCATCACCGTGCGCCGTGCCATCGAGGAGCTGTCGCGCGCGGGGTATCTCAACCGCCAGCAGGGGAGGGGCACGTTTGTGTGCGCCCCCAAGCTCAAGCGCAAGATTCGCCAGAAGGGTGACGTCCAGAGCTTTACTGAGGGTTGTGCTGCCAACGACATGGTGCCGGGTGCGCGTCTGGTGTCGCGCACGGTGGTCGCGGCGACGCACGAGGATGCGGCGTTCTTTGGCGTGGAGCCCGGCTGCGAGCTTATCGTGGTCGAGCGCGTGCGCACGGCCGACAGCATCCCCGTCATGCTCGAGAACAACGCCTTTGTGCTTGCCGACCATCCCTACCTGCAGACGCTGGCCGACGAGGACCTCACCGATAACTCAATCTTTGCGCTCGTTGCCGAGCATTCGGGTCGCGCGCCGCTCAAGTCCGACCCCTGCACCGTGGAGATTGCGCTTGCCGATACTCAGACGGCCCCGCTGCTGGAGGTGCCGGTCGGCGAGCCTCTCTTCTATATGGAGGCCTACTTTACCGACGCCGGCGTGCGCCCTCTACTGCTCGGCCGCCAAAAGATCGTGGGCTCGCGCTACGTCTTCGACATCTAACGTCCACAGATAGAACAACATAGAACAAATTTGCTGAGATGACTTCACGGGCGTTGTTACACGTGCTATAAATAGGACAACATAGAACGACAGCAGGTACGAGCTGTCGTCGTTCAAAGCCGCCCCACAAGGAGGAGCATCAGCATGAACGCACATGATCTGGTTCAGGAAATCATCGAGCGCAAGGGCAAGATCGAGAATGCCTTTTGGATCGCTTGTGGCGGTTCGATGATCGACCTGATGCCGGCCAACGAACTGCTCAAGCGCGAGGCCACCACGTTTACCTCGACGGTCTACACGGCGCGCGAGTTTTGCCTGATGGCTCCCAAGAGCCTTGGCGAGAAGTCGCTCGTTATTGCCTGCAGCCACAGCGGCAACACGCAAGAGGTTGTCGACGGCTGCGAGATGGCGCTGGCAGCCGGTGCCGAAGTCGTTGCCCTCACCGACTGCGAGGGCTCAAAGATCGACAACGGCAAGTGGACTACCTGGGTCTATCCGTGGGGTGAGGGCGTGTCGCAGGCCGAGGTGCCGCAGGGCATCGGCGCTCTGATCGCCGCCGAGTTGCTCGACCAGCAGGAAGGCTACGAGGCACTCGCCGACATGTATAAGGGCCTCAAACAGATGGATGCGCTGCTGCCCGCCGCCCGTGAGAAGGTCAACGCCGAGCTGGGCGCCCGCTTTGCCGAGCTCTGCCAGCAGCACAAGTTCTTCTATATCCTGGGCTCCGGCCCCAACTTTAGCCAGA
>USKL01000102.1 GCA_900555225.1 uncultured Collinsella sp. | reverse complement strand
TTTTGAATGACAAATTGTCGCTCTGGGCGGCGCGCAGCGTCGAGCCGTTACGCGGTTTGGCAAAACCGCGTAACCCACTACACAGCCTGTGCCAGCTTCTCGGCACGCTCGGCGGCGGCGAGTGCCTCGATGACGGTGCCGAGCTGATCGCCCAGGAGGACGCCGTTGTAGGTGGAGTTGAAGCCGATACGGTGATCGGTCACGCGGTCCTGGGGCTGATTGTAGGTACGAATCTTCTCGGAACGATTGCCGTGGCCGATCTGGCTTTGACGCTCGGCACCGAGCTCTGCCTGCTGCTTCTCGAGCTCCATCTCGTACAGGCGGGCGCGCAGCATCTGCATGCAGACCTCGCGGTTCTGGATCTGGGAGCGCTGTTCCTGCGACTGCACCACGGTGTTGGTGGGCAGGTGGGTGATGCGCACGGCGGAGTAGGTGGTGTTAACGCACTGACCGCCAGGGCCGGAGGCGCAGTAGGTATCGATGCGCAGGTCGGACTGGTTGATCTGGACGTCGATTTCCTCGGCCTCGGGAAGTACGGCGACGGTAGCCGTGGAGGTCTGGATGCGGCCCTGGGACTCGGTCTTGGGGACGCGCTGGACGCGGTGCACGCCGGACTCGAACTTCATGACGGAGTAGACGCGGTCGCCCTCGACCTTGAACTCGATGGACTTAAAGCCGCCGGCCTCGCTGGGGCTGGAATCGAGCACGGTGGTCTTCCAGCCGCGCGACTCGCAGAAGCGCTGGTACATCTTGTACAGGTCGCCGGCAAAGATGGCCGCCTCGTCGCCACCGGCGGCGGAGCGAATCTCGACGATGGTGTTCTTGTCGTCGTTGGGGTCGCTCGGGATGAGCATGTACTTGATGTCTTCCTCGAGCTGGGGGAGCTTGGCCTCGTTTTCGGAGATGTCCATCTGGAGCATCTCCTTCTCATCGGCATCGGTGGTATCGTGCAGCATTTCCTTGGCCGCCTCGATGTCATCGAGCGCGCCGATGTACTCGCGCGAGGCGGCAATGAGGTCAGACTGGTGCGCGTACTCCTTGTTGAGACGCGTGAACTCCTTAATATCGGAGGCGACGGCCGGGTCGGAGAGCTTCTTCTCGAGCTCCTCGTAGGCCTTGATGATCTTTTCGAGCTTGTCGCGCATGGCGGGACTCCTTTATATGCGTGAAGGTGAAAATCGGCAGAGTTGATGGGGCGCACGGCGCCACTGCGGGGGTAAGCCCGGCTAGAACATGTCGATCTTCAGATACATGCGCATCCCTTCGCGTATGGGGTACATAGTTGCGGTCTAACCCATACATGATAGCGTGCGCAGGCAAACCTGCATATAACCCGCACGGAATGATTGGTGCAAACAAACCTGACCCCATTGCACCAAGGGCTTGCTTTTTGGCTAGAGCGTTTGGAGTAGAGCGACGAGGAAGCGAATGCCCTGGAGGTAGGCGCGGCGGGTGATGCGCTCGTTGGTGCCATGGACGCCGCGATCACACTCGTCGTCATCAACCACAAAGGCCGAGAAGCGAATGCACTCAGGGCAAATGTGTTGGTAGTTGGCGGCGTCGGTCGCACCGATCACGGTCGAGGGCACAATTGCCACTGGCTCGAATGATCCGTTTTCCTCCGTCCCCTTTGGATCACGGAAATAGCGGGCGGCGATGGAGCGAACCGCCTCGAGACCGGGACCACCGATGCGCGGGGACGGCGAGGGTTCGGAGCTGCCGGGGCCCAGCTCCACTTCGACACGACCGGCAAGGTCCGCCCCGGCAACCGCATCACGGCATCGCGCCACAACGTCGGCCACGCTCGTGCCCTCGAGCATGCGGAAGTTGATATTAGCCCACATATCCTGCGGCATTACGTTGGCGCCGGTGCTGCCGCCCTCGATCTGCGTGGGCGCGCAGGTGGTCGTCACGAGCGGGTAGAGCTTCTTGCTGGCGAGGCACTCGCGCACGATGGTGTCCTTGTTGGAGGCAATCTCGTCGGCCGTGTAGAGCCCCAACTCGACGAGCTGGGCGGCAAGCAAGTCGGTCACGCGCGTCGGCCACTCGATATCGCAGATTGCGGTGATGGCGCGGCTGAGCACCTCGAGCGACGTGCCGCCGTAGGGGTTAGAAGAATGTCCACCCTCACTCTTCGTCTTGAGCACGATATCGGCATAGCCCTTCTCCGCGAGGTCGGCGTGCATGAGCCAACCCTCGCCCGCGCTGTACTCGGCAGCCGGAACGATGCGGTAGTCGCCCTCGTCGATCAGGTACTCAAGCTCAATGCCGCGCTCCTCGAGCGCGCGGCCAATGGTGCCTGCACCGTACTGCGCGGTTTCCTCGTCCTGGCCAAAGGCCAGGAGCAGCGTGCGCTCGTGCTGCCAACCGTGCGCCAGCGCATACTCGACAGCCTCGAGAATGCCTGCGACCTGGTCCTTCATGTCGATCGCGCCGCGGCCCCAGATGTAGGTGTCGTCCACGCGCCCGCTAAAGGGGGCATGCGTCCAGTCAGCCTCGGTGCCGGGTACCACGGGAACCACGTCCATGTGGCCCATGAGCATAATGGGCTTGAGGGCAGGGTCGGAACCGCCAAGCGTCACCAATAGCGAATGGTCGATAAGCTCGACCTTACCCGCCGTAAATACGTGCGGCCAAGCCTGCTGCATATACGCGCGCAGGTCGTCGAACGGCTGCCAGTCCACCGCCTCGGCATCCATACTCGAGATGGTCGGAAACGACAGCACGCGACCCAAGCGCTCGCACGCGCCAGCCTCGTCTATATCGGCAAAATCATCCTCATGCGCAAAGAAGCGCCAAACCTCGGCCATGACATCCTTTCGATTGTGATGACGAGGGCCGCCCCACCGGAGCGGCCCTGCCACATAAGCGTTTGCGGTCGGTTATTTGTCCTCGAGATAACGCGAGAGGAACTCGCGAGTGCGCTGGTGCTTGGGGTTGCCGAAGAGCTCGGCCGGCGCGGCGTCCTCGAGCACCACGCCCTTGTCCATAAAGACCACGCGGTCGGACACCGTGCGGGCAAAAGCCATCTCGTGCGTGACGACGACCATGGTCATGCCTGCGGCAGCGAGCTTGCGCATGACCTCGAGCACTTCTCCCACGATCTCGGGGTCGAGCGCGGAGGTCGGCTCGTCGAACAGCATGATCTGCGGATTCATGCACAGGGCACGAGCGATGGCCACGCGCTGTTTTTGACCACCGGACAGGCGGCCCACGGCGGCGTGCGCGAACTTCTCGAGTCCCACGCTGGTCAGGTGCTCCATCGCGGCCTTCTCGGCCTCGGCCTTGCTCATCTTTTTGAGCGTGACGGGCGCGAGCGTGCAGTTGTCGAGCACATCCATGTTGTTGAACAAGTTAAAGCCCTGGAACACCATGCCGATGTCCTCGCGGAGTTTATTGATATTGCAGCGCTCGGCCGTAAGGTCCTGGCCGTGGAACCAGATGTGGCCCGCGTCCGGGGTCTCGAGCAGATTGAGGCAGCGCAGGAAGGTCGACTTGCCCGAGCCCGAGGCGCCGATAATGGTGACGACCTCGCCGGGGTTAACGGACAGGTCGATGCCCTTGAGTACCTCGAGCGAGCCGAAGCTCTTGCGCAGACCCTCGACGCGGATGAGCGGCTCATTGGTCTGTGCGGCGGCCGCAACGCCGGTAGTGGCGGTATCTGCCATGATGATTCTCCTCGTCTTAAGCCTAGTTAGAGCTGGGCAGCGTGGCCGGAGCCTCGGCACCGAGCTTTTTGCCAAAGGCTTCGAGCAGGCGGCTCGCCACGAGCGTCAGGATCAGGTAGACCACGAGCGCCACGCAGTAGACCTCCATCTGGCGGTAGTACACGCCGGCGACCGTGGTAGTAGCGTACATAAGGTCGAACACGCCGATGACCGAGAGCACCGACGAATCCTTGATGTTGATGATGAGCTCGTTGGTGAGCGCCGGAATCGCATTTTTAATGCCCTGGGGGAACACGACTTTGCGCATGGCCTGCCACTGCGACAGGCCCAGCGATCGCGCCGCCTCGGCTTGGCCGGGATCGATGGACTCGATGCCGCCGCGCAGGACCTCCATCATGTAGGCGGTGGAGTTGAGCGAGATGGTGACGAGGCCGGCGGTGAAGGTACTCCAGATCTGGTTGGCCTGGGCGGTCTCGAAGCCCATGCCGCGCAAAACGGTGAAGCCCGCGTAATAGATGAGCAGACCCTGGACCATCATGGGCGTGCCGCGCACGATGGTGGAGTAGACGGTCGCAAAGCCGCGGCCGATACTCTTAAAGAAGCGCACCAGGTCGTTATCCACGCGGTCGAACGTCTGAATACGCAGGAACACAAAGAGCAGTGCCAGGAAGAATGCGATGACAGTGCCGAAGGTCGCAAGCGCGATGGTGATCTCGATACCGCGAATGAAGAAGTCCCCGCTCTTGTAGGTCATGTAGACCAGGCTCGACAAAAAGTCGCTGGGGTTGGAATCCGAGACAATGCTCACCTGCACCAGATCGATAAACGACATGACGCAGCGGTCGATAAAGAAAACTGCCGCGATGGCGACCACGACGTAGCTGCCCAGGCGTGCTCCACGACGGAAACGCTCGGATGCGAACGGCGACGTTTCGCGATAGTCGCTCCAGTGCATAAGCTTGGTGACCAGCGCCGCCGCCGACACGACGAGCCAGGCCCAAAGAATCGCCCAAAGGCAATCCTGGAAGATACCGGTGGGGGCTAAGAAGCTCAGCGGTGTGGGGTTGCGCTGGCTAAACGCCAGGCCGAGCGCCGCGATAACGCTCGTGCCCAGGTACACATAACGGTGGTCGGCCTTGATAAAGGAGGCCAGGCGATTAATGGTTTTCATGCTGCCTCCCTATGCCGGCTGACGGTCGAGGCACGCGTCCCACATTTGGTCGCGCTCCTCTTGGCTAATGCCCTTGAGTGTCTTGTCGATGAGCTTAAGCAGTTTGTCCGAGCCCTTGCGGCAACCGACATTTGCCGCGACCTCCTGCTTAAAGCCCTCGCCCTCGGCAAAATGGATGGGGACGATACCGGGATTTTGGGCCATATAGCCCTTCTCATTCTCGGTGTTGTAGGTCACGGCGTCGCACGTGCCCTGCAGCAGGTTCGAAAACACCGTGGGGACGGAGTCGACCGGGTTCTTGTGCACAACGCCCGGGATTTCGTCGATGACGGTATCGAGCATGGTGTCCTTTTGGCCGAGCACCGTAGCGCCGCTAAAGTCGCTGAGCTTGGTCGCGTTTTGGTAGGGCGAGCCCTCTTTTACGAACAGGCCAAAGTAGCCAATGAAGTACGGATCGGAAAAGCCGACGGACTCCTCGCGCTCGGGCGTGGCGCTCATACCGGCGATGATGAGGTCGATTTGGCCGTTGTTGAGCGAATCGATAAGACCCGAGAAGCTCTGCTTGACGGCAACGGGCTCGCCGCCGAGGGCCTTGCAGACGATCTTGGCGATCTGCACGTCGTAGCCATCGGCATAGGCGCCCTGCACGTTGTCGATGGGGATGGTGTACTCGCTGGCTTCGGAGACCTGCCAGTTGTACGGGGCGTAGGCCGCCTCCATGCCAATGCGGATCTTATCCTTGCCGATAACGGAATCGGACAGGTCGTCGCGACCGCCACCCGTCGTGGGCTGAACTACTTCCAGCGTGGAGGGGCGCTGGCAACCGGCAAGTGCGCCGACGACGACAGTAGCGCTCGCAGCGAGAGCGCTACCCAAAAAGATGCGACGGCTGCATACCGGCTGTGGATGCGCGTCGCGTTGATGGGGAGAATGCATAATCTGCCTTCCCTGTTGAATCGTATGCTGACGACTTAACAGGATACCGCTCAGCGCTACCTCCAGCAAATGCATATATAAATGCATATATACAAGTTTACGAACTGAAAACGATTGATAGTCGTTGGGGACGTTCTTAAACGACTAGTCAAACAAGAACGTCCCCAACGACTAGGCATGAAAAAGGCAAGGCATAAACCTTCTGGTCATGCCTTGCCTTTTGAATGACAAATTGTCGCTCTGGGCGGCGCG
>USKL01000101.1 GCA_900555225.1 uncultured Collinsella sp. | reverse complement strand
TCGTCGGTTGAGAAATCGGCAAACGACGTGTACTACACCATTGTGGTGCGCGCTCAGACCACGGCCGAGAACAACGAGGAAGTGCTGGTCATCACCTCGCTGACCGACGAACAGTCGGCCTCGGATGAGGACGTGAGCACGGCCAACAGCACGCCGCAGGGAACGTCGCGCGATGCTGCGACCAAGACGAAGGACGAGAGCTCGGATGACAGTTCCGACACGTCCGAGACGACCGATTCCGGCTCGAGCGAATAGGGGGCATGTCCATGGATCTACACGAGCAGGGGATGAGCTCCCGCACGTTTGTGATCGCCGCCATTGTGTGCGTGCTGCTGCAGGCAGGCCTGGCACCGCAGATCTCCATTGCGGGCGGTCGCGTCAACTTCATGATTATCCTGGTGTGCCTAAGCGTGTTCTCGGGCGACCCGACCCGTGCCGTCGTGTGCGGTTTTTGCAGCGGCTTGTTCTATGACCTGTCCGCTGCCGTGCCGGTGGGCGTTATGTCGCTCCTGCTGACCGTGGGTTCTTTTGCCCTGGTGCACAGCGCCGTCGGTCAGACGGGCGGTACCCCGAGTGCGCGCGGCGTCACCGTGGGCGCCTTTGCGCTCGTCATTAATGTGATTTACAGCATCATCTTGCTGTTTATGGGTTTGGAGACGAGCTTTGTCGTGGCGATCTTCGGCCATGCGCTGCCGTCCTCGATCCTGACGGGTCTGGTTGCCATTCCGTTTTTGATGTCCGGCGTCGTGCCGCAGTCCGGCTATGGATTCTCCGCACGTGGCGGACGCCAGACGGGTATGCGCTTTAAGCCCAAGACCCGCAAGCTCAAATAGGGGAGGCCCGTAGATGTCTTCCCAGATGACGGTTATTATCGCCGGTATCGTGCTGGTTGTGGCCATCGTGGTCGCGCTGGTCATCATGCGTCGCGGCGATTCCCGTTTTACCTACGATACACAGCATGGAACGGCCCCGCGCGCCACCGAGGGCGAGGGCAATACCGCGGCGACCGCCTTCAAGGGCCGCTTTTCCATCCTCACCACGGGTGTGGGCGCGATGTTTGCGGCGCTTGCCGTCAAGCTGTGGGGCATGCAGATGGTCTCATCGGACTATTACGAGAAGCAGGCCAATAGTAATCAGACTCGCACCGTTACAACACCCGCTGTGCGCGGTCGCATCCTCGACCGCAATGGCGTGGCGCTTGTCCAGAACCGTCCCTCACTTGCTGTCGTGGCCTACCGCGACCTTGCCGAGGATGAGGTTCTGGTTCGCCATCTTGCCAACGTGCTTGGAATGCCTTACGTGGCGGTCCTTCGTAATATTCAGGACAATACAGAGGGCGCTCAGAGCCTGCATACCATCGCGACGGACGTCCGTCGCTCCACGGTTGCCTATATTCAGGAGCATGCCGGCGAGTTCCCGGGCGTCAAGATTGCCGAGCGTACCGAGCGCCAGTATCCATATGGCGAGACGGCATGCCATATCTTGGGCTATACCGGCACCATTACCTCCGAGCAGCTCGAGGCCCAGAATAAGAAAACCTCTGGCGATGATGATGCTTCTGCTGGCAAGATTACGTACCAGTCGGGCGATATCGTAGGCCAGGCGGGCGTTGAGAGCTACTACGAAAACCTGCTGCAGGGTATTCGTGGCGAGCAGACCGTCAAGGTCGATGCTTCGGGCAATGTGACCGGTCAGGCCGGCGCCGTGCCCGCGAAGGCCGGCTCCGACATTAAGCTCACGCTCGACCTTAAGATCCAACAGGCCTGTGAGACGGCGCTGGCGAGCGCTATCGAGCTTGCCAAGACCACTGGCTACAGCAATGCCGGCAACGGCGCTGTGGTGTGTCTCGATCCCAACAATGGCGAGATCCTGGGCATGGCGAGCGAGCCCAAGTTCGATCCGTCCGTCTTTATCGGCGGCGTCTCAAACGACGTGTGGACCGAGCTCAATGATGACAAGGGTTCGCACCCGCTGCTCAACCGCGCCATTAGCGGACAGTACATGTCGGCCTCGACCATCAAGCCGCTCTCGGCGCTGGCCGGTCTTGAGTTTGGAACCTACACTTCAACGCAGACAACCAACTGCACGGGCTATTGGACGGGCCTGGGCAAGTCGTGGGGCAAGTACTGCTGGCTGCATTCCGGCCACGGCACCATGACGCTGCAGTCGGGTATCGCCAACTCGTGCGACCCCGTCTTCTACGACATGGGCAAGGCGTTTTTTTATGACGAGCAGCATTCCGAGGGCCTGCAGGAGGTCTTTCGTCGCTGGGGTCTAGGCAAGACCTGCGGTATCGATCTGCCGAGTGAGGGCGCGGGCCGTATTCCCGATGCCGAGTGGAAAGAGTCGTACTTCACCGACGCCTCTGCCGAGGACCGCAAGTGGAATGCCGGCGATATGACCAACATCGCCATCGGCCAGGGCGACATCCTGGTGACGCCCCTGCAGATGGCGTGCGCCTATATGGGTCTTGCCAACGGCGGCAAACAGTACGTGCCTCACGTGTTTTTGTCTGCCGTGTCGCGCGATGGCGACGGCGATGCCTATAAGTACAACGGCAAGGGCAAGAAGAAGCGCCTGGAGGCCAAGATCAACAGCGATTCGGATTTGGCTCTTGTTCGCAACGGTATGCACGACGTGATTTACACGGCATCGACGTCCCTGGCGGCTCACTTTGGCACCCTGACGCCGCAGGTATACGGCAAGTCGGGCACGGGCGAGAAAAGTGGCGAGGACGAATACGCGTGGTTCTGCGCCTATGCGCCGGCCGATGACCCCAAGTATGTCATCGCTACTGTCCTGGAGCAGGGCGGCGGCGGCTCAGATACCGCGATGCATGTCGTGCGCGACGTGCTCGGCGTGATTTATGACGAGCCCGATACCTCTTCGGCCTCGGGCGATTCTTCGGTTCGATAGGAGGTTGCGATGGATTTTTCTCCGGCGGATCTGTTCCGTTCAACCAAGACCGGCTCTCGCAGCAGCCTGGACCGCGTCAACAAGCAACTTTCGGCCTCGCGCGGCACGTTTCGCCAAAAGGTGCATATCGGTGTGCTCGTGGCTACTGTGGCGCTCGTCGCCTACGGTGCCATCATCATCTGGTCGGCTTCGCAGTTTAAGGCCGATGCCTCGTTTTCACGCCATCTTCTGGGAATTGGCATCGGGGCGGTGCTGGCGGTGTTGGTCTGGCGTACCGATCTGCGCGGTATTTCCAATTTCTCGACGGCGTTGCTCGTCATCGACCTGATTGTGATCCTCTCGCCAAAGATTCCGGGTCTGTCCTATACGGGCGGTCTGGGCATGACGGGCTGGATCAAGATTCCCGGTATCGGCTTGACATTCCAGCCGGTTGAGCTTGCCAAGCTCATCACCATCTTCTTTATTGCTACGCTTGGCTCGCAGTATAACGGTCGCATCGATACCGTTCGCGACTACGTCAAGCTCTGCGGCATGCTGTCCATTCCGTTTTTGGCCGTCGTTGCCATGGGCGACCTGGGCTCGGGCCTGGTCGTGCTGGTTTCGGGTGCCATCGTCATTTGTATGAGCGGTGCACGCCGCGAATGGGTGCTGTCGACCCTGGCCCTGCTCGTGGGCCTGGTGGCCCTCGTCCTGGCGCTCGATTCGGTCTTTGATTCGTTGCTTGGCCACGATGTGCTCATCAAGCAGTATCAGATGAACCGTCTGACGGTCTTTATCGACCCCGATAATGCCGATTCGGACGATGCCTACAACCTGCAGCAGTCGCTTATCGCCGTTGGCTCGGGCGGCTTCTTTGGTAAGGGTTTGGGCCATGCGACGCAGTCGGCCGGCGGCTTTCTGCCTGAGTTCCACACCGACTTCGTCTTCGCCTTTCTGTCCGAGACCTTTGGCTTTTGTGGTTCCTTTTTGCTCCTGTGCCTCTACGTGCTGTTGATCTTTTCGCGTCGCCTTTAAGTGTGAGTCCCTGTTTTTGCGTCTTTCGTGTGTTGGCATCGTTGGCATGTGGGCGTTCCAGACCTTCGAAAACATCGGCATGTGCATCGGCATGATGCCGATTACCGGTATTCCGCTACCGTTTATTAGCTTCGGTTCGTCTTCGATGATGATTCAGCTGCTGACGGTGGGTATCGTACAATCCATATGGCGGCATCGTTCGGGCGCCGCGTAACCGCTGGAGGGGTTTGCTATGAAAATTCCCGTAGATAAGCTGACCCGCGCTTTTAAGATGGGCGCGTCCGTTAAGAAGGATTCCGATACGCCGGTGCGCGTCTCGGTCTATCTGGATTCGTCCGCCTCGCGCTTTCTGGCCGAGACGGTGCGTGACGCCTTTGTGCCGCAGACGACCTCGGGCATTGTGCGCGTCGAGCGTCTGGGGGAGGAGCGAATTGCTCCAAAGACCGATACCGATGTGGTACTGGTGCTCTCGTGTGGTTCCGACCGCTTGGAGAGTGCCGTGCAGGAGCTCGTGATCGCCGGTGCGCCCGTGTGCGTGCTTGCCGAGTCTGCTGTGGAGGTGCCGTTTATCGAGGAGTCCACGCCCATGCTCGGCGTGGTTGCGGCAACTGATAAGACGTATCTGCTCGAGACGCTTGCCCGCTGGATTCTCGATCGCACCGACAAGGAAACGGCTTTTGCGGCGAACTTTGCCTTCATGCGCATCGCGGCCGCCAATCGTATCATCACCTCGTGCGCGCTCACCAATATGGCGACCGGTGCACTGGTGTTTTTGCCGGGCGCCGATTATCCCGTTATGGCGCTGGCGCAGGTGGGCATGCTCTTTGAGCTCGCTGCCGTCTTTGGACGCGGCATTAAGCCCGAGCGCGGCTACGAGGTCGCGGGCGTGCTTGCCGGCGGTCTTGTGATCCGAGCGGTCACCCGCGCACTTGTCAAGCAGACGCCGCATATTGGGTTTGCCGTCAAGGCGCTCACTGCCGCCGCGGGCACCTATGGCATGGGCCGTGCACTCGTTTCGCTCTATGAGCGCGATGTCGACTACAGCCGTGCCAACGAGGTGGTCACTGCCACGTTCTCCCGCGTTCGCGATCTGGTGACCACGGTCGCGGGCGCTACCCGTCCTATGGCGTCCTACCAGGACGTATCCGATCTCGCTGCTTAGGGGTTTTCGTTGCGCGTTCCGTACCAAGAATGTTTTCATCTCATTGAGCCGCTGCTCGCCAAGGTCGAGAAGCCGAGTCGCTATATCGATCACGAGTGGGGCACGCTTTCCAAGGCCGATGCCGACTACCGTTGCTGTCTGATCTATCCGGATGTGTACGAGGTCGGTCTGCCCAACCAGGGCATCGCCATCCTCTACAACATCCTCAACCAGGCCGAGGGCATCTCCTGCGAGCGCGGCTATGTGCCGTGGCCCGATATGGGTGATGCCATGCGCGAGGCGGGTATCCCGCTGCTCTCGCTCGAGGGTGCAGCGCCGGTCGCTTCGTTTGATATCGTCGGCCTGCATGTGCCGCACGAGATGGCGGTGACGAACTTCCTCGAGGCACTCGACCTCGCTGGTATTCCGCTGTTAGCGGCTGACCGCACCGAGGACGACCCCATTATCATCGCCGGCGGCCCCTCGGTGTACAACCCCGAGCCGTACGCGGCCTTCTTCGATGTTATCCTCATCGGCGAGGGCGAGGAATCGCTGCTCGAGACCTGCCAGCTGCATCGCCGCCTGCGTGACGAAGGGGTCCCGCGCGCGCAGATTGTCGAGCAGCTTGCATCCATTGCCGGCAACTACGTGCCGTCGCTCTATGAGGTTCGTCACGACGAGCCCTGCTCGCCGCATGGCTACACCGTGCCGCGTGAGGGCAAGGATGCGCCGACCGTGGTCTACAAGCGCGTCGTCGAGGATTTCGGCGCCACGAATCCGCTGTCGCAGTCGTGCGTGCCCTATGCGCAGCTGGTCCACGACCGCCTGTCTATCGAGATCCTGCGCGGCTGCGCCCGCGGCTGTCGTTTTTGCCAGGCCGGCATGACGTATCGCCCGGTGCGCGAGCGCTCGGCCGACCAGATCGTCTCGTCGGTGATTCAGGGTCTGGAAAAGACCGGC
>USKL01000100.1 GCA_900555225.1 uncultured Collinsella sp. | reverse complement strand
CCTGAAGAGTATCCCTTCCGAGCGTCACCCTTGAGTAAACACTATATTGCTCCATGGTGAAACCATCGTTTATCAGGTACTTTCTGAAGTCGCTATAAGCCCTTCTCTCTTTAGCAGAGCCTGTCGGCAAATCGAACAAAACCATGATGCGCATTGCCCTCACCTCTTATCCACCTCAATTCTTTGCAAAGGAATTAGCTCGGGAAGAGAAATCAGTTCGGCGTTTTTCTCAAGTACCGCGCGCTTAAGGGAGGCCAGAAGTTCTGCAATTGCCGACTGAACCGAATGTCTCTTCCCATTCACCAGAACGCAGTATTCGAACACGCTCGACAACCTTGCCCTCGATTCCTTATTGAAAGTCACGAAGAGTCGGTCCTCGCAAACGAGAAGATCCACAACCGGCCGAAACGGCTCCATCAAATCATCAACAAGATTAAACGAATTGAACTCGTTACAATGATGCAAGCCACGAGAAACAAGCCATCCCTTCGAAACCGCCTCTCGCCCTATGCCGGCACGAATGATCGCATAGCCGTAGTCAAGCGGAGCAGCATACGGCCCCTCCCGACGAGTGCCTTCGGAAAGAAGACGCCGAAAATAATAAGCCGCAGCTACCGCCTCACGCCCCGTAGAGTCATCCGAAGCAACGCTCTTTGCGTAACCGTAGAGCACGTCCGCACCGGTCAATCCCAAATAATCAAGGCATCGAGCTTGATTATTTATCTTGGCTTTAACGATTCGCTGCCACAATTGTTTTTTCAGAGGCTTCGAAATAAGGAGCTGTTGCTCGACAATACCAGAATGCCTCGAATGGGCGCCCAGAGGAAGCTGAAGCGCGCAGGGCATATGATCAGCCCCGCACACGATAACGCCGATACCCGCTTCGGCAAAAGCGGCAAGCAGCGAAGCCGTAATGACAACCTGTCTGTTTTCGATGACAATCACCCAGATGTCATCAAGCGGAACCGTCATTTCGGCATGAGAGCCGCTAAGAACAAGCGCGCTGTTCTTTACATGCATTTTTGCAGGACTCTGAACGCATATAGTTCGCTGAGCCATCAATGCCTCACTTCATGAGAACCTAACTTTTGCAGCCAAAGAGGGCCGTTCTCCTACGCTGAGCTGGGAGAACGGCCCTCTTTCTTGTGACTTTTTCCGGCGTGGTACGCCCTAGCTCCTCGGTTTCTTCACATCCGCCATGATGGATCGGATCTGCCCGCGGGTGAGCACCTGGCGCGACAGGTCGATCCCGACGGCTCCCGCGAGCTCGTCGGTGAGGTCGGTCCGGTAGTCGAACAGGTAGAGGTTGCGGTCCATGAGGTGGCCCGTCACGCCGGCGAGAGCCTCCGATATCTGCGCTGCGGAGTATTTGCGCCCGGTGTCGAGCTGCATGAGCCGCATGGCGAGCAGCGCCACGTAGCAGACGAGGAAGTGGGCGCGTATGTGGGACTCGGTGGAGCAGTAGACGGGGCGCGCGCCGAGGTCGCCCTTCATCACCCGGAAGGACTCCTCTATCCGCCAGAGCCCGCGGTAGGCGTCGATGACGTCGCGGTCGTCCATCTCCTGCTCGGAGGTGACGATGCAGTAGTAGCCGTCCATGGCCTCGTCGGCGGCGATCCTCTCCTCGTCGACCACCCAGTTGTGGGAGGCGGCCTCGCCGGTCTCGCGCACGACGGGCACGTCCTTCGCGTAGCGCACCGACGTTTTCGCCGCCGCCGACGACAGGTCGCCGCGGGCCACGGCGGCCCTGGACTTCTCGACGACCTTGGCGCGCTCGCGGCGGCTGCGCTCGAAGTAGTCGCGCGACCAGAAGGCCACCTCCTTCACCGGCACCGTGACCCTGCGCCTTTTGCCGTCCTCGCCCGCGACGTAGACCGCCTTCTCCGAGATGCGGCTCTTGATCTTGAAGGAGCCGGAGGCGCTCTCCTCGTAGCCAGCGTCGTCGAGCACCCACGACTTGAGCCCCTTGGCCGCCTTGCGCACGGACTGCGAGAAGATGTAGCCGTTGCCGTCGAGCACGCACGCGGCGATGTTCGCGGAGGTGTTGAGGCCCTTGTCGGCCACGACCACCACCCGCTCGCCCCAGGGCAGGTCGCGCACGCCCGCCTTGGACATGGCCGGCAGCAGCGTGGTCATGTCGTTGCGGTTGCCGGGGAAGAGCTCGTAGCCCAGTGGCAGGCCGTCGGAGTCCAGGAACAGCCCCATCTGCACGATCGGGCTGGGCCTGTGCTCCTTGGAGACGCCGCGCATCCTGAAGCCGTCCTCCTCGTCGCACTCGAAGTAGTAGTTGGTGACGTCGTAGTACAGGCACGACGCGTCGCGCGGCCCGCGCGATTGCTCCAGCGACGCGTTCATCGAGCTCACGAGCGCGTCGGCGTTTTCGTCCAGGTAGGTCAGGCAGCGGTAGACGTCGTCGGCCGTGAAGCCGCACTTGCGGGGGAACCTCCCCCTGGCCTGCCAGGCGGCGAACTTGGAGGAGGGGTGCGCTATGCGGTCCCACACGAGCAGCTCCAGGATCCTGCAGGGGTCGTAGGAGAACCCGCGCGCCGTGCGCTTGCGCTCGAAGAACGACCAGATCCCGAGGTCGCGGTGGAGGTAGGCGGACGGCACCGCCGCGCCGAGCTCGACGCGGCCCTCGGCGCGCTTGTCTATCTTCTTGGAGGCGGTGAACTCCACGGCGATGGGCGCCTCGGCGCGCGCGGCCTCGGCGGTCATGCGCCTGCACTCCTCCTCGAAGTGGGCGACGGGGTCGTCGAACTCCGCCTCGAGGGCGTCGACGTAGCCGAGGCTTTTGACCGTCCTGGCCCTGTTCTTGCCGCCCGCGTCGCGGTAGCCCTGCACGATCGTGAGGTATGTGCGCCCGTTGGGCTTCTTCGACTTCCTGAGGTACATATAGTCGTCCTGACCTGGGTTTACACGATGCCTGATTATACCATACATAGCCATACAACGGCATATAAAGTCGTAAAAACTTGACAAAGAAAAAGCCCGTTGAACTGGGCGAACAATCTGGAATCTATTCAGTTATGCTGCAAAAGTCGGGTGCGATCAACGCCGTGGGCGATGCGGTTCTCCACGAGTTCGAGCCTCTGTATCGCCGCTGGTGCGACGGTGGATTCGCGGCGCTTTCGGGTGAGTTCGCCGAGCATTCGATGCTCGAGGGGCGTTTCGTTCGTATGGCCAATCAGCTGGGAGAAGTCGTTTGCGAGGGTACGGTGCGCGGAGTCGATGCGTCCGGGCGGCTGCTCCTCCGACTGGAAGACGGTGGGGCGAAAGCCGTCGCCTCGGGCGAGGTGCATCTGCTTTAGCGAGCTCGAGCGCCACGGTGCACGCCGTGTCGGGCGTGGTCGCGGCGCACGTCGCAGCATGCGTGGCCGGCGATGCAATCCGCAGCATGCGTGGCCCGCGGCGCACGCCTCAGCATGAGCGGATCGCTTCGGGTTCTCAGCCTTCCCATTTCGCCTTCCGCTTGCCGTCGCTTTCGCGCGGTGGGCGTGATAAACTGTTCCTTCTTGTGCGCTGATATGCATACAATCGTATGTTTCCGAAAAATGGCAAATGAGACGATTGAAGCATGAGGTATGCATATGACGGCACAAGAAGAACAACGTGGCCAATCTTTGAAATCGACCCCCGAAGCCTCGGCGGGCACCCCCTCTTCTCCTAAAGGAGCCCCTGCGCGTAAGCCGCAGGGCAACGATCGTGTTACCCGCATGGGCACGGCGTCCCTTCCGCGGCTCATCACCGAGTTCGCTATTCCCGCTATCCTGGGCATGCTGGTGAACGCGGCGTACAACCTGATCGACTCCATCTTCCTTGGGCAGGCGATGGGGGAAATCGGCCTGTCGGCGGCAACGGTTGCGGCACCGCTCATGATCGTGTTCATGGCGCTCGCGATGCTCGTCGGCAACGGCGGCAACGCGCTTGCGGCGCTGCGTTTGGGCGAAGGACGTAAAAACGATGCCGAGATCAGCCTCGGTAACACGGTGACGCTCGGCGTTATCCTCTGGATCATCATCGCCGCTATCGCGGCATACCCACCGCTGCTCGACGCGTTCCTCACCTTCTCGAGCGCGACCGACGAGGTGCGTCCGTACGCTGCGACGTTCATCCAGATTCTGAGCTTTGGTTTCGTGTTGCAGATGATCGGCATGGGCGTGAACAACTTCATCCGCACGGCGGGCGCCCCCAACCGCGCGCTTCTGACCATGGTTATCGGCGCGGTGGTGTGCACCATCTTCAACTATATCTTTGTTCTGAAGCTTGGCTGGGGCGTTGCGGGCTCTGCCTACGCTACGCTGATCGGCCAAGCTGCATCGTGCGTCTCGGTGTTGTGGTTCTTCATCTTCACGAAGGGCGCACCGCTCAAGCTTCATCTGCACTGCATGCGTCCCCACGCGAAGATCATCCGCGCTATCCTGTCGCTCGGCCTTGCGAGCTTTGCCGTGCAGGCAGGTGCCGCGGTCGTGAACTTCGCTGTGAACTTCCTACTGGTGAAGTACGGCAGTGCGAGCGCTATCGGCGCCGAGGGCGCGCTCGCCTCCATTGGCGTCGTGCAGCGCATCGCCATGTTCACGGTGATGCCGCTTGTCGGCGTCTCGATTGCTATCCAGCCGCTGCTCGGCTTCAACTACGGCGCGAAGAACATCGCTCGCGTGCGCAAGACGCTCTGGCTGGGTGTGGCGTTCGCCACCTCGCTTGCCGTCATCATGTGGGCGCTCGTGCACCTGTTCCCGAACCAGATCGTGGGCCTGTTCGGCATCACGAACGCGTCGCTTGCCGAGTTCACCATCTTCGCGCTGAAGGTCCAGCTGCTCATGCTTCCTTTCGTGGGCTTCCAGATTGTGGGCTCGAACTACTTCCAGGCGACCGGCCAGCCGATGAAGTCGACGATCCTCTCGCTCACGCGCCAGGTGCTGTTCCTTTTGCCGCTCATGTTCTGGCTGCCTGAAGTGCTTCCTGGTTGGTTTTCGCAGTTCACGGGCTTGGACGCCCTCTATATCGCGACGCCGGTGGCGGACTTCCTCGCCATCTTCACGGTCGCCATCTTCATTGCAATCGAGATGCGTCGCTTGAAGGACGTCGAGAGCGGGAAGATCACCTCGAAGTACTAAGCTGTCGCGCGTGCTTGGGTGCTGTATGTCGCTTGCTGTCGTGGGAACTGCGAGGCCCTGAGGGGCGCGGGGTACGCGCAAACTGCGGGGGAGTCGCGCCACGGCTTGCGCGCGCAAGTTAACTTTCTTATGGAATTCCGCGTTCAAACGATGGAACTCGAAGTCAACTGCTAGAGTTTCAACGTTATTGTCGTCTGACCCGAAAGAGGTACAGAAAGTGGAGCAAGTCAAAAAAGGCGCCGCCTCGGCGTCTCGCACCCGCTCGATCGCATTCGTCGGCTTGGCTGTTGCCATCATGGCAGTGTCCGCCTGGGTTACCGTGCCGCTTGGCCCCGTTCCCTTCACGCTGCAGATGTTCGCCATCACCTTCGCCATCGTGATGCTCTCCCCGAAGGAGTGCATCGCCGCCATCGTACTGTATCTCGCGCTCGGCGCCATCGGTCTGCCGGTTTTCTCCGGCATGAGCGGCGGAATCGCCAAGCTCATGGGTCCGACCGGCGGCTTTCTGTGGGGCTATATCTTCGGCGTCGCCGCTGCCGTGGGGCTGCTCTACGTGCTGCGCCGCCGCATGGGTGCAGCCGACACGGCAAACGCCTCCGACCAGCGCGGTTTTGTTGCGTTCCTGAAGAACGCCGCCGCCGAAATCGTCGCGGGCCTCGTGTTCACCGCAATCGCGTACTTCTGCGGCTGGCTGCAGCTGATGCTCGTCATGGGCATCTCGCCTGAGGCCGCGTTCCTTGCCGGTGTGGCGCCTTTCGTGGTGGTCGACGTGCTGAAGATCCTTGCCGCCGTCGCGTGCGCTCGCGCCGTGAAGGCTGCGGTTCGCTAAATACCCATTCCGCGCACGTTTGGGGTGCGTGCTATAACCTAACTTTTGCAGCCAAAGAGGGCCGTTCTCCTACGCTGAGCTGGGAGAACG
>USKL01000099.1 GCA_900555225.1 uncultured Collinsella sp. | reverse complement strand
CTACACCGGCGCCCTGCCCCTGATCGTCACCTCGTTTGCGGTCATGGTACTCTCCACGCTCATCGCGCTGCCCATCGCCATCGGCTCTGCCATCTTTGCGGTCGAGATTAGCCCTAAGTTTGGCTCTAAGATCTTTCAGCCGCTCATTGAGCTTTTGACCGGCATCCCCTCGGTCGTCTTTGGCCTGATCGGTTTTCACGTGGTCGTCGGTCTTATGAAGAGCGTTTTCCACGTGAGCACGGGCCTGGGCATCTTGCCCGGCGCCATCGTGCTGGCGGTCATGATTCTGCCGACGATGACCACGCTTTCGGTCGATGGCCTGCGCGCCGTGCCCGACGGCTACCGCCAGGGCTCGCTCGCGCTGGGCTACACCCGCTGGCAGACCATCTGGCACGTGGTGCTCAAGTCCGCCATGCCGTCGCTCATGACCGCGGTTATCTTGGGCATGACCCGCGCCTTTGGCGAGACGCTCGCCGTGCGCATGGTCATCGGCGGCATCGAGGCCATGCCGACGTCGCTGCTGTCGCCGGCGTCCACCATCACCACCACGCTCACCACGTCCATGGCGGTCTATGCCGAGGGCTCGGCCCAAGACGATGTTCTGTGGGCGCTCGGCCTGCTGCTGATGGGCATGAGTCTCATCTTCATCCTGATCATCCACCTTATCGGCCGCAAGGGGGCGAAGGCTCGTGGCTAGCACGCGTATCCACATCGACGAGGCGAGGCTCGGGCGTGTCCAAAAGCAGGACCGCTTCGCCACGGGCGTGTTGACGGCAATCGTCGCCATCGTCATGCTCATCGTCGTCTCCATGGTGGCCTATATCCTGTTCGAGGGCATCTCGACGCTGTTCCAGCCGGGCTTTCTCACGGAGCCGTCGCGCGCCAACGGAACGCAGGGCGGCGTGCTCTACCAGCTGTTCGACTCGTTCTACCTGCTGCTGATCACCCTGATCATCTCGGTGCCCATCAGCCTGGGCGGAGCGGTCTTTTTGGTTGAGTACGCGCCGGACGGACCCATCCGCGACATCGCCTCCACCGCCATCGAGACGTTGTCCTCGCTGCCTTCCATCGTCGTCGGCATGTTCGGTTTTCTGGTGTTCTCGGTGCAGCTGGGCTGGAAGTACTCCATCATCTCCGGCGCCGTCGCGCTCACCATGTTCAACATCCCCATCCTGGTGCGCGTGATCCAGCAGGCGCTCGAGGACGTGCCGCAGGCCCAGCGCGATGCGTGCCTGGCCATGGGCCTCACTCGCTGGGAGGCCACGCTGCACATCCTGATCCCCGAGGCCATGCCTGCCATCGTGACGGGCATCGTGCTTTCGGCCGGTCGCGTGTTTGGCGAGGCCGCAGCACTGCTTTTTACCTCGGGTATGAGCTCGCCGGTTCGCCTGAACTTCTTGAGCTTTAACCTGTCGAGCCCCACCTGCGCTTGGAACGTGTTCCGTCCCGGCGAGTCGCTCGCCGTGCACATCTACAAGATCTATGGCGAGGGCAGCCCCGAGGCCCAGCAGATCGTCTGGGGCACCGCTGCACTGCTGATGATTTGCGTGCTGCTGTTTAACGTAATCGCCCGCATTGTGGGCAAGCAACTGGCAAGGAAGATGACGGCCGAATGAGCGAGATGAAAGCAACGCCCGCAACCGAAGCGGCATCGTCCGAGACCCAGGACTTCCTGTCGAGCGTGGGGGAGAGCGAGAGGCGCGTGCGCGTAAGCGGCAAGGCCGTGAGCGACGAGGTCGTGCTCTCCACCAAGGACGTCAACGTGTACTATGACGACCACCATGCACTGCACAATACGTCGCTCGACTTCCACAAGGGCGAGATCACGGCGCTCATTGGGCCTTCGGGCTGCGGTAAGTCGACCTTCTTGCGTAGCCTCAACCTTATGAATCGCGAGATTCGCGGCTGCCGCGTGGAGGGCGAGATCAACTATCGCGGGCGCAACGTGAACACCAAGACCGAAAACACCTACGAGCTGCGCCGTTCCATTGGCATGGTGTTCCAGCAGCCCAACCCGTTCCGCAAGTCCATTCGCGACAACATCACGTTTGCGCCCAAGCGCCACGGCATCACCGACCGTGACGAGCTCGACCGCATGGTCGAGGAAAGCTTACGCGGCGCGGCGCTGTGGGACGAGGTCAAAGACAAGCTCGATAAGAGCGCCTATGCGCTTTCGGGCGGTCAGCAGCAGCGTCTGTGCATCGCGCGCACGCTGGCGCTCAACCCCGACGTGATTCTGTTCGACGAGCCCTGCTCGGCGCTCGACCCCATCTCGACGCTGGCGATCGAGGACCTCATGTCATCGATCGTGGCCGACCGCGCCATCGTTATCGTGACGCACAACATGGAGCAGGCGTCGCGCGTGTCCAACCGCACGGCGTTCTTCTACATGGGCGATATGGTCGAGTACGACGAGACTGACGAGATTTTCCAACGGCCCAAGGATAAGCGGCTGAATGATTACCTCACCGGCATGTTCTCCTAGTCCGGGACATGCTTGAGGCCTGCAGCGGCCACGGTTGCCGCAGGACTGATTGGAGAGGCGGGTCATCTCTTGCGGGAGATGGCCCGCCTTTTGCTCTGCGACCGAAACGACCACCACAAAGGGGACAGGCGCCTTCGTGGTGGTTTGGGGTGGGGCTCGCTGCTATCATGGACAACGTTGAATTTCTACGAAGGAGCAGGGCATATGGCGATTCTTTTGGGATGCGATTCCGTCAGCCTAGAGTTTCCCACCAAGCATATTTTCGATAGCGTGACGCTCGGCGTGGGCGAGGGCGACCGCATTGGTATTGTCGGTAAAAACGGCGACGGCAAGTCGACGCTGCTGAGCGTGCTCGCTGGCACGCTGGAGCCCGACGACGGACGCGTGACGCACCGCCGCGGCACGACGATCGGTCTGCTCGGCCAAAAGGACAACCTGGTCGATACTGATACCGTGCATCATGCCGTTGTGGGCGACACGCCTGAGTACGAGTGGGCGTCGAGCCCCCGCACGCGCCAGATTCTCGCCGGTCTTATTAGCGATGTGCCCTGGGAGGGCACGGTTGGCGAGCTTTCGGGCGGCCAGCGCCGTCGCGTGGACCTCGCGCGCCTGCTGATCGGCGACTACGACGTGCTCATGCTCGACGAGCCCACCAACCACCTGGACATGCGCACCATCAACTGGCTCGCGCGTCACTTAAAGGCCCGCTGGCAGCGCGGCCAGGGCGCGATGCTCGTGGTCACGCACGACCGCTGGTTCTTGGACGAGGTCTGCACCAGTATGTGGGAGGTCCACGACGGCCAAGTCGATCCCTTCGAGGGCGGTTACTCCGCATATATCCTGCAGCGCGTGGAGCGCGACCGCATGGCCGCCGTCACCGAGGAGCGTCGTCGCAACATGGCGCGCAAGGAGCTCGCGTGGCTGAGCCGCGGTGCCCAGGCGCGCTCCACCAAGCCCAAGTTTCGCGTGGATGCCGCCCGCGAGCTCATCGCCGACGTGCCTCCCGTGCGTGACGAGCTGGAGCTCAAGCGCCTAGCCGTGAGCCGCCTGGGCAAGCAGGTTATCGATGTGGTCGACGTGGACGCTGGCTATGCGGATACCGATGGCGCGCCCAAGCAGGTGCTCTCCGATGTGACCTGGCTCATTGGTGCGGGCGACCGCTATGGTCTTTTGGGTGAGAATGGCGCCGGCAAATCGACCTTGCTCGACGTGATCCAGGGCAAGATTGAACCCACGCGCGGCCGTGTAAAGATCGGCCAGACAGTGCGCTTTGGCGTGCTGTCGCAGCAGCTCGAGGAGCTCGAGCCCTACATGGGCGACACGATTCGCGAGGTGCTCAGCAACTATAAGAAGTACTACGTCATCGACGGCAAGGAGACTTCGCCCGAGAAGCTCTGCGAGCGCCTGGGATTTACGACGCAGCAGCTTTGGAGCCGCATCGGCGATCTTTCGGGCGGCCAGCGCCGTCGCCTGTCGCTGCTGCTGACGATTCTGAACGAGCCCAACGTGCTCATCCTGGACGAGCCTGGCAACGACTTGGATACCGACATGCTCGCGATTGTCGAGGACCTGCTCGACGGCTGGCCCGGCACGCTGATTCTGGTGACGCACGACCGCTTCTTGATGGAGCGCGTGACCGACCAGCAGTGGGCGCTGCTCGACGGCCACCTGACGCATATGCCCGGTGGCGTGGACCAGTACCTGCGCCTGTGCAACGCTACCGCCGAAGGCGAGCCCGTGGGCGCGCCGAGCGCCAAGACCGGCACGTTTGACACCGGTGCCGCGGCAGCTGCGGCCGAAAAGCCTAAGGCAAGCGGTCAGCCCAATGGCCTTTCCAACGCCGAACGTCAGAGGCTCCGCCGCGAGGTGAGCTCGCTCGAGCGCAAGATGGAGACGCAGCGCGCTCGCGTTGAGGAGGCCGAGGCCGCGATGGCCCAGGTCGATCCCACCAACTACACGGCGCTCGGCGAGCAGGCAAAGATCGACGAGGCTCACGCCGCCATGGACGAGCTGGAGATGGCGTGGCTCGAGGCGAGCGAAAAGCTCGAGGGCGAGGAGTAAGCGAGAATGATCAAAGCCGCGTTTTTCGATATCGACGGTACGCTGCTGAGCTTTAAGACCCACCGGATTCCGGCGTCGGCGCAGCAGGTGCTCGACAGCTTTCGCGAGCAGGGGATTGCGTGCGTGATCGCCACGGGCCGTCCGACCTACCAGATGCCGGACTGGCTGTTCGACCTGGGCTGGGATGCGTACATTACGCTTTCGGGCCAGCACTGCTTTGATGCCGAGGGGGTTTACCGCAGCTGCCCGATCGATCCGGACGACGTCGCGGTGATTGTGGACCAGGTGGCGCAGGGGCGCTACGACTCGCTGTGCATGCAGGGCGAGAACTCGTTTGTGAACCGCCTGTCCGAGCGCGTGGTGACGGCTGGCAGCAACGCGGGAATCGTCTACCACGAGGAGCCGTTTGAGCACGCCTTTGACGCACCGGTCTACCAGTTCTGCGCCTTTGTGGACCCGGCCGACGAACATATCGTGACCGACGCCGTGTCGCATTCGCTCACCACGCGCTGGTGCGACCTGTTCTGCGACATTATTCCCGCTAACGGCGGCAAGGACCTGGGCGTGGCGGCGACGCTCGAGCGGCTTGGTATCGACGCGAGCGAGGCGATTGCCTTTGGCGACGGCGAGAACGACCTGTCGATGTTTGCCGCCGTGGGCACAAGTGTGGCCATGGGCAACGCGCAGGACACGGTGAAAGCTGCAGCGACCTATGTGACGACAGCCGTGGACGACGACGGCATCTACAACGCCGCGAAGCACTTTGGATTGATGTAACTGCGGGCCGGCACCTGGCACCTGGGGACACTCCTTGCGGGGCGTCCCCATTTTGTTTTCGTCCCGCACGTTTTGTGAAACACGGCTAACTTTTAGGCAAAGTAGTAAGACATGGGCAACTTTTGCGGTAAAGTTAGCCGTGGAAAGTATCCAAAGGCTAACTAGCAATCATCGCGAAAGGCGGCCCATGGCCCTACGTGAATCCGGAGAAGACTATCTCGAATCGATCTACGTTCTGTCGGAACGCCAGGGCATCGTGCGCTCGATCGACGTTGCGGAGTACCTCGGCGTAACCAAGGCGAGCGTTTCCAAGGCCATGGCGACGCTGGAAAGCAACGGCTATGTCGAAATGGGCAAGCGCGACGTTCATCTGACGGAGCGTGGTCTGGAGGTCGCTCGCCAAATGTGGGAGCGTCACTGCTTTTTCGTGGGGCTGCTGGAGGATGCGGGTGTTTCGGCTGAGGTCGCGTCGCAAGAGGGCTGCCACATGGAGCACTGCCTGAGCGAGGAGAGCTTTGAGAAGCTAAGGGCGATGTTGGGCCGGGACAGCGACCGGGACCAGTAGCCCCGCCAACTAAGTTCAACTCAGACAAGGAACCCCGCCAGCAAGCGATGCCCAAGAACCGCCAGCAACGTCATCGCAGGCCGGGACCGGGCTTGGTTTTGAAAACGTCCTCGCGCATGAGGCCCGTCTTTCCTGCTCCTGCGGAGCAACGGAAAGGCGGGCCTCGCACTGCGGAGCG
>USKL01000098.1 GCA_900555225.1 uncultured Collinsella sp. | reverse complement strand
TGGCTGGGCGGCAGGACTACCGACTGCGTGGGACTCATCAAGGGATACGGATGGTTGTCCCCGGAAACGATGACCATCGACTATGGTACCCATGGGATGCCGGATATCGGCGCAAACCAGATGTACTATAACGCCAAAGAATCCGGACCCATTAGCACAATGCCGGACATCCCCGGCCTTGCGGTTTGGCATGAGGGACACATCGGTGTTTACATCGGCGGCGGTCAGGTCGTTGAGGCCATGGGTCGAAAGCTCGGCAAGATCAACATGGGCATCGGCCGCCATCTGCTCCATTGCAGCCCAACGGCGACGGAACTTTGCCGTGCTGGCGCGAAGGGCACTCTCGGCGTCGATGCCATCCTTGCGCGCAACGTTGACCAGGGCAAAGAGCAGGTCGCCAAACTCCATCTCGCGCTCGGGCGAGCCGGGCTCCTCGGCCTCAAACTCGGCACGCTCCTCGGCGACCTCATCCCACACATCCTGGACCGTCTCCCACTCAAAGCCCACGGCAGCCGCCTTGCGCGACACCTTCTGGGCCTGCATCAGCGCCGGCAAATGCGTGGGCACGCCGTCGAGCAGGCCCTCGGGCGCAGCCTCGCCCGCCGCCACGGCCTTGTCCTTGGCGGCCTTCTCGGCAAGCTTGACCTCATCCCAAATCTTGAGCACCTCGTCGGAGCTATCGGCATCCGCATCGCCAAACACGTGTGGATGGCGGCGAATGAGCTTGGCGTCGATATCGTGCGCCACGTCGGCAAGCGTAAACTCTCCGGCGTCCGCCGCGATCTGCGCATGCAACACTACCTGCATGAGCACGTCGCCCAGCTCCTCGCGCAGATGCGCCACGTCGTCCGCCTCGATGCAATCGAGCGCCTCGTAGGCTTCCTCGATCATGTTTTTGCCAATGCTGCGGTGCGTCTGTTCGCGGTCCCACGGGCAGCCGTCGGGCTGACGCAAGCGCCAGACGGTCTGCACCAGATGCTGCAGCTCGGCCGATGCGTCGACCAGCGTGGACAGGTCGCGCGAGCCCTCGGCATTTTGCTGAGCCATATGCTCGGGCATGGTTAGTCCTCCTCCATGATCACGTGGCGGAACGCGCCGCCCTCGTAGATGCCGTAGCTGTGCGAGCCGTCCTTGGGAATGCTCACACTGCCGGGGTTGAAGAGCCACAGGCCCGGGTGCGCGGTGCTTTCCTCGTTAACCTTGATGTGCGTATGGCCGTAGACGAGCGCGGAGCCCTCGGGCAGCGCGGGCGCGTGGTCGACGCTGTTGTGCATGCCGGCGCCAAAGACGTGGCCGTGCGTCAGGAACAGCTCGCGGCCGGTCTCGTCGAACAGCGTGGCGTAGTCGGCCATGACGGGAAAGTCGAGCACCATCTGGTCGACCTCGGCGTCGCAGTTGCCGCGCACCGCGATGATGCGGTCGGCCAGGGCGTTGAGCAGCGGAATCACACGCTTGGGGGCGTAGTCGCGCGGCAGGTCGTTGCGCGGACCGTGGTAGAGCAGGTCGCCCAGCAGGACGATGCGGTCGGGCTGCTCGGACTCGATGGCGGCGACCAGGCGCTCAGTCCAATATGCCGAACCGTGGATGTCGGAAGCGATGAGGTATTTCATGGGGAGATCCTTTCGAGATGGGGCTAATGTGGCTGGGCGTGGGATGTCGCCGGCCGCGCTATTCAAATCGCAGTGCCGCGCTCTGAGCTGCCTGCATCACGCGCTGGAGCGGCACGTTATGCTCGCGAGCGAGGCGGGAGCAGTCTTCGTACTCGGGCGCCGCACGCTCGCTGCCGTCGGGCAAGGTCGCCACCTTGACGGACACCTCGCCCCATGGCGTCGTTACGCGCTCAAAGCGGCGTGGCAGGCAAACGCGCTCCATAACCTGGCGACGGATGCCGTTGGTCGTGGTTTCCAAAAAGATGATCGTCTGCAGGCGCTCGATATCCTCGTGGGTGCAGATTACCTGCAGCTGCCAGCCGGGACGGCCCTTCTTGCAATAGAGGGGCAGCCAATGCACCTCGCGCGCACCCGCCTCGCGCAGGCGGTCGGCAGCGTAGGCGAGCACCTCGGGCGACGCGTCGTCAATATCGCACTCCAGCTTGACGATGGTTTCGGGCGCATCGGTCTCGCGGGACAGCGGAGATGTACTTCCACGTTGCATACGGTCCGGATCCTTTCCGCACGGGCTCGTTTTGTTCATCCAAACGCTAGCACATCGGACGTGGCACAGGCGTGACTTTCGTCCGTCGCCGCCCTCGCTCCTATCCAAACATGTACACCAGCCTCCAAACATGTCATTTTTTGCAGCTTTTGGAGGCTGATGTACATGTATTGGAGTAGAGCCGCACCGCGCACCCTTTCCAGTCGATTTCGGCCCCCGGTGCGCTCGTCGCATCGGGGGCCGCGCCATTACAATGGAGCGGATTCGCTTGACGCAAAGGAGCTGCCATGCCTGCTTGCCCGCTGGTCGATTGCCACACCCACACCTCGTTTTCGGACGGCCATGCCTCCTTTGAGGAAAACGTTCGCGCCGCCGCGGCGGCTGGCTGTCGGGTCATGGTCTCGACCGACCACCTCACCTTGCCCGCCAGCATGGATGCCAACTGCGAAGTGCAGGTTACTGAGGGCGACCTGCCGGCACATCGTCTGGCTTTTGAGGATGCTCGCAAGCTTGCCGCGCAGATTGCGCCGGAGCTCAGCTTTATCTATGGCTTTGAATGCGATTGGTACGAGGGCTGCGAGCCTTTGGTTGAGCGCTGGTCCCAGGGCGCCGTCGTGCGCCTGGGCAGCGTGCATTGGATTGGCAACCCAGGCGATATTGCGGCAGGTGCTGCGGGCACGGCGGGGACGGAGGACGTCGCTCGTCCCGATACGCCCGATTCGCGCTGCGGCTGGATCGACGATGACACCGACCTGCATGTTTGGGATAACTTAGGCGTGCGCGGCGTGTGGGAGCGCTATGTCGATGACTGGTGCTGTGCCTGCGAGAGCCCGCTCAACTTTGATGTGATGGCTCACCCCGACCTGGTCATGCGCTTTTCGAAAGAGGGCTTTGCGCCCGACTTTGACCCCGCACCGTTTTGGCAGCAGATGGCCGAGTGCGCGCACGATACGGGTCGCCGCGTTGAGGTCTCGACCGCCGCACCACGCAAGGGCCTCGACGACTACTATCCCGCGACCGGGTTGTTGCGTTGCTTCGCCCACGCCGAGGTGCCGATCACTTTTGGCTCGGACGCACACCGCGCCTGCGACATCTGCTGGAACATCCGCGAGGCCCAGGCCCACGCCTACGACTGCGGTTATCGAACCTTCGACATCCCCCACCTCACCGGAGAATGGGAGTCCACGCCCCTCGCCTAACTGGTCGTTTAAGAACGTCCCCAATGACTAGTGGCGGCGGGCGTTGAGTTCGCCGGCTAGCTCGTCGAGGGTGATACCGTAGCGCTCGAGCGTCACGAGCAGGTGGTAGACCAGGTCGCCGGCCTCGTAGCGGATGTGATCGTGATCGTTATCCTTGCAGGCCATGATCACCTCGCTTGCCTCCTCGGCAAGCTTCTTGAGCAGCTCGTCCTCGACATCGGTCAGCAGACGCGCGGTATAGCTCTCCTGCGGCGATGCATCATGACGACCGTGAATCACCTCGGCCAGACCTGTCAGCGTCTCTCCGATATTTCCATCCTGAACGTTTGCGGTGCGCACACCCATAGTTCAATCCTTTCTGGTGGCCGAGCGTCTAATCGAGCGCCCGCCCTACGCGAGTTTCTTAAAGAAGCAGGTACGGTTGCCGGTGTGGCAGGCCGGACCCGGCGAGTCGACCTTGACCAGCAGCGTATCGCTATCGCAGTCGGCCCAGAGCTCCTTGACCTCCTGCATGTTGCCGCTCGTCGCGCCCTTGTTCCAGAGCTCCTGACGGCTGCGGCTCCAAAACCACGTGGTACCGGTCTTGAGCGTCAGCCCCACCGACTCCTCGTTCATCCAGGCAACCATAAGCACCTCACCGGTGTCAAATTGCTGAACCACACAAGGAATCAGCCCCCTGGCGTCGTATTTGAGCTCGGACGCAGTTGTCACTTGCTCCATTTAAAAATCCAATCTCACGGGAATTCCCTGCGATGCCATATACTCCTTCACCTGGCGAATGCTGAAAGTTCCAAAGTGAAAGACGCTCGCCGCTAGCACGGCGTCGGCCTCGCCCTCGATCACGCCCTCGGCAAAATGCTCGAGCGTGCCCACGCCGCCGCTCGCGATGACGGGAATCGGCACCGCGCGCGCCACAGCACGGGTGAGCGCCAGGTCAAAGCCGGCCTTGGTGCCGTCGCGATCCATGCTGGTGAGCAAGATCTCGCCGGCGCCGCGACGGGCCGCCTCCTCGGCCCACGCCACCGCGTCGATACCCGTGGCGTTGCGGCCTCCTGCGGTAAAGACTTCCCACTTGTCGGCACCGGATGCGCCGGGCAGGCCCACGCGCTTGGCATCGATCGCCACGACCACGGCCTGGCTACCAAACGCCGCGGCAGCCTGGCTAATCAGCGACGGGTCGCGCACGGCGGCAGAGTTGAGCGACACCTTGTCAGCACCGGCTGCAACCATGGTGTGCATGCCCGCCAGGTCGCGAAAGCCGCCGCCCACGGTATAGGGAATGGCGAGCTCCTCGGCCGCGTGCGCCGCCATCTCGATGGTCGTCACACGGTTGTCACTCGTCGCGGTAATGTCCAAAAATACGACCTCGTCCGCACCTTCGCGGTCGTAGGCGCGCGCCAGCTCCACCGGATCGCCCGCATCGCGCAAGCTCACAAAGTTGACGCCCTTGACCACACGGCCGTCCTTGACGTCCAGGCAGGGAATTACGCGTTTGGTAAGCATAGGCTACTCCTCCCCTCGGGCGGCGGCCAGCGCCTGGGCCAGCGTAAAGTTGCCCTCGTAGAGCGCGCGACCGGTAATGGCACCCTCGATGGCATCCCCGCCCACCGCGGCAAGCGCACGGATGTCGTCGAGCGTCGAGATACCGCCCGAAGCCACGACGGGAAAACCCGCGACCTCGGCCACATGGCGATACGCCGCCACATCGATGCCCGTCTGCATGCCATCACGCGCGATGTCGGTATACACCAGATGCTTAAAGCCCAGCTCGGAAAGCTGCGCCACGGCGTCGTCGAGCGCCACGCCCGCGCCGTCACGCCAACCGTTCACCTTGACCTGGCCGTCGCGAGCGGCGATGTCGGCCACGAGCAGCTCGCCAAAGCCTTGGGCTGCCACCTCAGCAAAACCCGGCTCGGTCACCAGCACCGTGCCCAGCGCGATGCGGCGCGCACCGTAGCCGGCCAACTCGTCGATGCGCGCGAGCGAGCGGACGCCGCCGCCCACGTCCACGGACAGACCGTCGACGCCGCAGATGGCCTTAATCGCCGCCGAGTTGGCAGCGCATGTGTCCTCGTCCTCGCCAAAGGCAGCGGACAGGTCGACGACGTGCACCCAGCTTGCGCCCTGCTCGGCAAACGAGCGAGCAACGGCCACGGGGTCGTCGGAATATACCTTGCAGCGGCTGCGGTCGCCACGCTCCAGGCGCACGACTTTGCCGCCGATCAGATCGATTGCGGGAAACAGGATCATCGGCCAGCCTCCTCGACGATGTTGACGAAGTTCTTAAGGATGCGCTGACCCAGCGCGGAGGATTTCTCGGGATGGAACTGGCAGCCCCACACGTTGCCATGGCGCACGATGCACGGGAAGCTCCGCGTATAGTGCGTGCGCGCCAGCACATCGGCGGCATCGGCGTCGTCGGCCACCGCATAACTGTGGGTGAAGTACATGTTGGCACCCTCGGCAAAACCAGCGAGCAACGGATCGGCCGCGCCGGCGGGCGTCATGTGCACCTGGTCCCAGCCCACGTGCGGCACCTTCAGGCGGCTCGACTCCAAGCGTGTGCACGAGCCGCGCATAATACCCAGGCCATCGACCCAGGGGCCGCCGGCCTGCTCGGAGGTGTTGCCGTCGGCAACCGCACCCTCGTCCGCAGGCACGCCCTCGTTGCCGCGCTCAAAAAATAGCTGAAGGCCCAGGCAGATGCCGAGCAACGGAG
>USKL01000097.1 GCA_900555225.1 uncultured Collinsella sp. | reverse complement strand
TCTCAAAACAAGGCAGGCACCCCGGCCCCGCCGGCAAATAGCGGACACTCCGCATGCAATCTATGCAAACAAACAAGTACGCTTAGCTACATTCGGTAAGATCGAGCACGCTGCCCTTCACGATAAGCGCCGGCTCCAGAACGACTTCTTCGGCACGTCTACCGCCCCTACCGGCAAGGCGCTTGGACATGCAGCCAAAAGCATGCTCCGCGAGGATACCAGGATCCTGCTCAATCGCGGTCAGCGCCGGCTCAAAGAGAACGTCGGCGGCCGAGTTGTCGTAGCTCACCACCGAGATGTCGCCCGGAATGCTCTTCCCCATCTCGTGTAAGCGCTTGAGCAGACCGAGGGCGATGTTATCCGAGCTTGCGAACACAGCGGTAGCATCAGTTGCGAGCACCGCCTCCGAGGCCTCGTAGGCACTCGGGATGTAGTACTCGCTCTCAAACTCTAAACGCGCGTCGATAGGCAGGCCAACCTCGCGCAGCGCGCGCTCATAGCCGGCAAGTCGCTTACGCCCCGTATTGGAACGGCGCGCGTTAACCAAGCAGGCAATGCGACGGTGGCCCTGCTCGATCAGATAGCGAGTGGCCATGTAGCCACCCATCTCGTGGTCGAACATCACCTTGTCGCACTCGAGCCCCTCAATGGCACGGTCGACCATCACGGCAGGAATAGGCAGATGGCTGACCTCTTCGCGCAGGGCGCGGTCGTCGGAGAACTCGTCGCCCACAACCAGGAAGACGCCATCAACGCCGCGCGTTACCAGCTGGCGCAGCAGCTCCAGATCGTCGTCGGCACTTCCACCCGAGCTGGTAATGAAGAGCGCATAGCCGTCCTCGCGGCAGCGCTTTTCCAGGCTACCGGCGAGCGAGGCAAAAAAGCGGCTCTCGATGTTAGGGACGATAAGGCCCAGCGTGCGCGACTCGCGCATGACCAGACTACGCGCAATCTGATTAGGAACATAGTGGTTGCGCGCCGCGACCTCCTTGATGAGCTTGCGGTTTTCTTCCGAGATGCGACAGGGCCGATTATTGAGAACAAGCGAGACCGACGAGGGGGAAAGCCCCACCTCCTGGGCGATCTGCTTGAGGGTGACTTTGTTGGCCATCTCGCTCCTTCCAGGTTTACGCGCAATCTCTTGAAAGTATAGCGACCACCCCTCTACCTCGGTGATAAACACTTTACCAATCCGGTAGACGGCTGTTTTATCGCCGCCAGCGCACCAAATCCGTCCGGGTGGGGTATATTGCAATCGATTGATGACAACGACCACCAAAAGGCGGATATTCATATGCACGAGAACGACTTTTTTAACGAGGACCTGCTGTGCGCGCTTGCTGGCGTTGCCGGCGAGGACAACGTGCTGATGAGCGAGCCCATGCGCGAGCACACCACGTTTAAGATCGGCGGCCCGGCCGACGTCTTTGTCACGCCCGATACCGAGCAGGGCCTCGTCGCCACGCTCGACACCTGTTATCGCTGCGACCTGCCGCTCACCATCGTGGGCAACGGCTCCGACCTACTCGTCGGCGACAAGGGCATCCGTGGCGTCGTCGTGGCGCTGGGCGAAGGCCTCTCCGACATTACGGTCGACGGTACGCACGTCACGGCGGCGGCCGGCGCCTTGCTTTCCGATGTCGCCGCTGCGGCAGCCGAGGCCGGTCTCACCGGCATGGAGCCCATCTCGGGCATCCCCGGATCGGTCGGCGGCGCCTGCTACATGAACGCCGGTGCCTACGGTGCCTGCATGGCCGATGTGCTGGAGTCCGTGCGCGTCTACAAACCCGCTCGCCAGCTCGACGACGGCACCCGCGGTAGCGGCAACATCATCGAATTCGATGCCGACGAGCTCAACCTGGGCTATCGCAAGAGCCGCATTGCCGACGACGGCTTCATCGTGCTTTCGGCCACCTTCAATCTCGCTCCGGGCAACGCCGCGATGATCAAGGCCGACATGGACGACTACCGTCAGCGTCGCGAGGACAAGCAACCGCTCGACATGCCGAGTGCCGGCTCCACCTTCAAGCGCCCCGAGGGTTACTTTGCCGGCAAGCTCATCATGGACGCCGGCCTGCGAGGACACGCCGTTGGCGGCGCGCAGGTGAGCGAGAAGCACTGCGGCTTCATCGTCAACGCCGACCACGCCACCGCCGCCGACGTCGACGAACTCATCCGCGACATCCAAGCCAAAGTTAAAGAGCAGTTCGACGTAGACCTAGAACCCGAAGTCCACCGAGTAGGCGAATTTTTATAAAAAGAAGGCCCCGAAAGGGGCCTTCACCATATTCATTCAGATAACCCAGTCCGGTGTGTCGCGCCCCGAACCCAAGAGGGCCGCGTGCCCGCCCGCATTATATTTGATTGATCGCGAGTTCCGCACGCAAAGAAGGCCACTTAATGTGGCCTTCGTCTTGCGCAGGACTGCCCGAGCAGGCAATCAAATATATTGCGGGCGGGCACGCGGCCCCGTCGGCTTTACGACAGCGCAATACCGCCGAGCCAGCCCCAACGCACGCCAGAGCCAGTGCCATAGAAGCTAATAAACGAATCGAGCGACTTAGACGTAATGGCACCCTCGTTGCTCATAACGATACCGCCGCCAACATAGATACCCACATGACCGTAGATAAGGCCCGGAGCACCCGTGCCGCTGTGCGAGGAATCGGCCACGATCATGCCCACCTGCAGCGCCGAGCGGTCGGAGCTATAGCACCAGGCGTTGAACATGTCACACGCGTTGCCGCCAAAATAGCCCACGCCGGCATTGCGGAAGACGTTGGTAACCCACGCCGCGCACCAGTTCTGACCCGGCGAAGGCGTGGAGTAGCACGCGTTGACGACAGCCTGCTGCTTGCCCGAGCCGGCATTCTGCTGCGGAGTACCGGGCGCATACGATCCGCCACCCGAGCTTGAACCACCCGAATAGGAATTGTTCTTGTTCGCGGCGGCAGCGGCAGCGGCGGCCTTCCTGGCAGCCTCCTCAGCCTGGGCGGCAGCGAGGATCTCGGAATCGCGCTGAGCCATGAGCTCCTTGACGTCGTCGGAAAGACCGTTCAGCACGGTCTGGACTTCTTGCTGCTTGGCCTGCATATCCTGCATCTGAGCAGTCTGCTGGTCCTTGAGCTTCTCTAAGTCAGCTTTCTGCGACTCAAGCTCGGTCTTTTGCGCATCGAGCTCTTCCTGGATGGTCTGAATGTCCTCGATGGCGTCGCGGTCGCTCTTGTTGATCTTCTCAACATAGTGCGCGTTGGCGACGAGTTCCTCAAACGAGCCAGAGGCCAGCAGCAGCGACAGGATGTTCGTGCCGCCGGACTTGTAGCTGGCGGCCACGCGATCGGAAAGGTCGTTGCGCTTCTTCTTGAGCTCGGCCTTCTTTTCATCGATCTGGGCCTGCGTGCCGTCAATCTTGCCCTGGACATTCTCGATGTCGTTGAGGGTCTGGGCATTCTTGTTGGCCAGCGCCGCATACTCATTTGCGATGCTGTCGAGCTGGGCCTGAACCTCGTCGAGCTGGGCCTGGGCGGCATTCAGTTTATCGGTTGTTTCTTTGGAAGCCTCCGCCGCATGGGCGCGAGCGGGCAGGCCAAAAAGAACTGCCGCAGAAGCGGCGCCGAACAGGGCCTTGAGGGCAGTGCGGCGCGAGAGCTCCTGGGAAAGGATGGAATCGCTGTTTGGTGACATATGTACTCCGTTACATGTTTATTTATATGTCGCTCAACTCATACATATTAGCGTACATATGGCGCGTCCCAACGATTTCCACGAACGGCAGGAAACTACAAGGTCAGCGGCTCGTAAGCAAATGCCAAAGATCAGGTTATGCGTACGCAAGCTCTTCTGATGAGTACGTTAGCACAATCCTCTGCTTTTCCCACGGCGCACGATTTGGGCGTCCCTGCCTGCGCTATACTCCCCTGAAGAAGTGTTCCTGATTCGATAGGAGACTACATGTCCAAAGCACTCGACCCCAAAGACACCTGCGTCCTCGTTACCGGTGGCGCCGGCTTTATCGGCTCGCACACCGTCGTTCAGCTGCTCGAGGGTGGCTACCAGGTCGTCATCGTCGATGATCTCTCCAACTCCAGCGCCGTCGCCGTCGACCGCGTCAAGACCATCGTGGGCGACGAGGCCGCCAAGAACCTCACCTTCTACGAGGCCAACGTGCTCGACCGCGATGCGATGAACAAGATCTTCGATACCCATCAGATCGACCGCGTCATCCACTTTGCCGGCTTTAAGGCCGTCGGCGAGTCGGTGAGCAAGCCCGTCGAGTACTACCACAACAACATCGAGAACACCCTGGTGCTCATCGACGTCATGCGCAACCATGGCTGCAAGTCCATCATCTTCTCGAGCTCCTCGACCGTCTACGGCGACCCGGACAACCCGCCCGTCACCGAGGAGGATCCTAAGAAGCCCGCGACCAACCCCTATGGTTGGACCAAGTGGATGATCGAGCAGATCCTTATGGACGTCCACACCGCCGACCCCGAGTGGGACGTCGTGCTGCTCCGTTACTTCAACCCCATCGGCGCTCATCCGTCGGGCCTGATCGGCGAGGACCCCAAGGGCATCCCCAACAACTTGGTGCCCTATGTCGCCCAGGTCGCCGTGGGCAAGCTCGAGGCCGTTCAGGTCTTTGGCAACGACTACCCCACCCCCGACGGCACCGGCGTGCGCGACTACATCCACGTGTGCGATCTGGCCTCTGGTCACGTTGCCGCCCTTAACTGGATGAACGGCAAGACCGGCGTCGAGATCTTTAACTTGGGCACCGGCACCGGCACCTCGGTACTCGAGGTCGTCGCCGCCTTCTCCAAGGCTTGTGGCAAGGAGCTGCCCTACGTGATCCGCGAGCGCCGCGCCGGCGACATCGCTGCCAACTGGTGCGATGCCTCCAAGGCCGAGCGCATGATGGGCTGGAAGGCCCAGTACGACATCGCGGACATGTGCCGCGATAGCTGGAACTGGCAGAGCCACAACCCCAACGGCTTCGCCGACGCCGAGTAGCAAAAACCTACATACCGCTCTTGCCCCGATCTCACGTTGTGAGGTCGGGGCTTTTTCATGGCATGTAACCATTCGCCGAAAATCGACCAACTTTTTTATCTTGCCTGTACATGTTTAAACAACATGTTTTACAATAGGCGTATCGAATCAGAACATCGGAGGCGGACTGCACACCCATCGGCAGGCCGACCCCACAACAAGAAGGTTGGTGAGCGCATTCATGGAGCGTGCAAGCGGCGTCCTCATGCCCGTCTCATCTCTGCCCGGACCATACGGAATCGGCGGCTTTGGCTGGAATGCCTACGACTTCGTCGATTTTCTCGCCTCGTGCAAACAACATTACTGGCAGATTCTGCCCCTTACGACGACCAGCTATGGCGATTCGCCCTATCAGTCGTTCTCGGCCCGCGCAGGCAACCCCAACTTTATCGACTTTGCCGAGCTTATCGAGGCAGGGTATCTAGAGCAGCGCGATATCGATGGCGTGTACCTGGGTTCTGACCCCAGTAACGTCGACTACGGTGCCATCTTTGGCGGCCGCCGTCAGATTCTCGACCGCGCCGCCGAGCGCTTTGCTGCCGACAAGCCGGCCGATTTCGATGACTTTATCCAAGCCAACGAGGACTGGCTCATCCCCTACTGTGAGTTCATGACCGTCAAAGAGGAGTGCGGTCTCAAGGCGTTTTGGGAGTGGCCCGCGGAGCTCCGCACCCGCGGTGAGGCTTCCGCCAAGGTCTGCGCCGACCATCCGGCGCGCATGCTCTACCACCAGATGACGCAGTACTTCTTCGATCGCCAGTGGAGCCGCCTCAAGGCCTATGCCAACGAGCGCGACATTCTCATCATCGGCGACCTGCCCATCTATGTCTCGCGTGACTCCGTCGAGATGTGGGCGACGCCTGAGCTCTTTAAGATCGACGCCGCCGGCAATCCCGTGAGCGTCGCCGGCACGCCGCCCGACCAGTTCTCGGCCACCGGCCAGTACTGGGGCAACCCCATCTACGACTGGGACGCTATGGAGTCCGATGGCTTCTCCTGGTGGGAGGGCCGCATTCGCGCCGCCCTCGACATGTACGACGTCATCCGCCTGGATCACTT
>USKL01000096.1 GCA_900555225.1 uncultured Collinsella sp. | reverse complement strand
GGGCCCCTGCTGTTAGCTTGTGGCACTGAATAGTTTAGGCTTCGTCGACGATCTTAAGGGCGCGCGTGTGATCGATCTCGTTGAGGAGGTTAACGCGACGCTCGTGACGACCACCCTCAAACTCGGCGTCGAGCCACTCGTCGACGATCATCTTGGCGAGCTCGGAGCCCACGACGCGGGCGCCAAAAGCGAGCACGTTGGTATTGTTGTGCATGCGGGAGAGCTTGGCGCTGAAGGGCTCGGAGCACACGACGGCGCGTACGCCCTCGACCTTGTTGGCAGCCAGGCTGATACCGACGCCGGTGCCACAGATCAGGATGCCTAGATCGACGTCGCCGTTGGCTACTGCCTTGCCCACCTTGTAGCCGGCGATGGGGTAGTCAAAGCTCTCGGAGGTGTCGGTGCCAAAGTTCACGACCTCGCAGCCGCGCTCCTTCAGGTGCTCGGAGATGATGTTCTTGAGCTCGACGGCGGCGTGGTCGTTACCGATACCGATCTTCATGGATAGTTCCTCTCTGGTCTGTGCGGCGAGATTGCTAAAGGTTTTACCGCGTTCGACTGCATGATAGCGCGACTTTTGTGTAAACGCTTGGGCGTTTTTTGGTCAAACGCTTTAGCAGGCAACAAGACTGGCTTCTCGTGAATGAATGCCGTCAGTTTGCGCTTGAGCGCCGTCTGCCGGAACCATGGTTGCGGTTTTTGATGCATTGTTATCAAATAAAAGAGCTAATTATTATTGAGAGCCCAGCCCGTTATACAAGTAGGAGATACCTATGCCTGCCGATTCCCTTCGTGATGCCGCGTTCTGCGATGTTTTGAACCGCGAGCTTGTCTGCGCGCTCGGCTGTACCGAGCCCATTGCCGTTGCCTATGCAGCGGCGCTGGCGAGCCAGACGCTCGGTTGCGAGCCCGAGCATATGGATGTTGCCTGCTCGGGCAACATCATCAAGAACGTCAAGAGCGTGACCGTGCCCAACTCGGGCGGTATGCACGGTATTGAGGCCGCGGCCGTGCTGGGTGCCGTGGGCGGCGACGCTAAGAGCGCACTCGAGGTGCTCGAGAGCGTTAACGATGAAGACCGCGCTCGCGTGGCCGAGCTCCTCGCCGACGCCGGCTACTGCGATGTGTCGCTTGTCGAAGGTGTGCCCAACCTCTACATCAAGGTGACTGCGACGGCCGGGGGCCATACCGCGGTCGTCGAGATTACCGATCACCACACTAATGTCACGTGCCATACGCTCGATGGTATTCCGGTATGCGGCAAGTCGGCGGGGGAGTGTGCCGCCTGCGCCGAGCGCGTGGTGGCCGAGCGTGCGGCGGATAAGGCCGATACCCCTATGAGCATTGAGTCCATCATCGACTTTATCGAGGACGGTGACATTGAGGACGCCCGCGCTGCCGTTGAGCGTCAGATTGAGCTGAATGGCGCAATCAGTGCCGAGGGCCTTGCGCACGCTTGGGGCGCCGAGGTTGGTCGTACGCTGCTGGGTGCTCGTGCCGATGACGTCGCCTGCCGTGCCCGTGCCCGTGCGGCCGCCGGGTCCGACGCCCGCATGAACGGTTGCGCGCTGCCGGTCGCCATTGTGTGCGGCTCGGGCAATCAGGGCATTACCTGCGCATTGCCCGTCATGGAGTATGCCGAGTACCTGCGCTGCGACCACGAGCGCCTGGTGCGCGCCGTGATGCTGTCCGATCTTATCGCCGTGCATATCAAGAGCTATATTGGTGCGCTCTCGGCGTTTTGCGGTGCTATTTGCGCCGCGTGCGGCGCCGGCGCTGCGATTACCTGGCTGTGCGGTGGCACGCGCGAGCAGATTGGCGCGACGGTCTCGAATACGCTCGGTAACGTGGGCGGCATCGTGTGCGACGGCGCCAAGGCGAGCTGTGCCGCCAAGATCTCGGCTGCCGTCGATGCGGCGATTCTGGGCCACGATATGGCTATGCAAGGTCGCGGCTTCCGCGCCGGCGAGGGCCTGATCCAGGATACCGTTGAGCAGACAATCGCCAGCATGGGCTACGTGGGCCGCGTGGGCATGAAGGACACCGACGTCGAGATCCTCAACATCATGATCGGACGCTGCAAACGCCCCTAAGCGGCAATCTGCCTTTCAATCGTCGGGCATGGCCAGAAGGCCTATGCCCTCCTCTTTTAAGGCACATTGCTCGCTTAGGGGCGTTTTCGCTGACTTATGCTCAACCTGCGGCGTTATTTTGTTTGAGGCGAGGGGTCCTATGACAGTTCGTTGGCTATTTGGTGTTCGTAGAAGGCCTCGATTACGGCGTTAAAGTCGTGGGCGAAATCTTCCATGGTTCCGCGCCAGGTGGCTCGGCTGGGCTTGCCTTGGCCCACAAAGGCGGTTTGGATGTCGCAATCGGGGGACGGGAAGTCGCGTTTGGGATCGTTGCCCACCATAAGGACCTCGTGCGGCTCGAGCCCCATCACCTGAAGTTGCTCTAGATAGTAGGTGGCATCGGGCTTGCAGCGGGTGGTGTTACCCATGTGCGTGACGAGCTCAAAGGGGGCGTCGGCCAGGTCACCCCAACCCATGCGGCACTCGATGGCCCCCTGCGGAAAGCTGGGGTTGGTAAAGAGCGCGCAACGCAGCCCTGCGTCCTGTACGGCCTGGAGCGCGGCGTGCGCGCCCGGCATGGCGTGGGCGTTAATGACATCGTCGTTCTTGTACGGAAGTATCTCGCGGTCGTAGTAGGTAAACGCCTCGTAGATGAGGGGATCGGAGAGGCAGATGCCACATCGGCGCTCGACCTCTTCTTGGTAAAACTCAAGATTGGTGCGGTTGTCCGTGCCGCCGCGGCGATTGGCGTTGAGGTCGACCAGGATGGTGCCGAGGCGTGCCATCGTGCCACCGCGGCTGCGGCGCCCGATATCCGCGAGCATCGAAGAGACGTCCTTAAAATAGCGAAGGATGAACGCGTTGAGGTTGATGCTGAGAAGCGTCTCGTCCATATCGAAAACGACTGCTTTGAGCACGCGGGCACCTTTCTCGTAAATTTGATCTAGAGTCGTTGGCTCCGGATACTTTACCCCAAAGCCGAATGCCTGGCTGGTTATCGTCAAGTTGCGGAGACGTGTGTTCATAAGATTACGAAAAAGTCTCCACACGAGTAAAAAATCGCAGTTCACGCTTGAAATCGAACTCATTTCCCCGTAACCTATACGAACGTGATTGCATAAGCGTCACATTAGTATCTGTCGGCTCCCGAGTGTTCCTAAACGTTGTGTGCTTGTCGCACCCTTCTGTAGGTCCTAGCAATCGGGGCCCCGTAGTTCGAAAGGGGTCCACCTTTGAGTGAGATTCAGAACTCGTCCATTTTCTCTCTTGACGATGTCAACGAGGAGGAGATGAACAACCTCATCGACGGTACGATTACCGACTTTGATGAGGGCGATCTCGTTAACGGCACTGTCGTTAAGATCGAGCATGACGAGGTGCTCGTTGACATCGGATTCAAGTCCGAGGGCGTTATCCCGGTCCGCGAGCTGTCCATCCGAAAGGACGCTAACCCTGCAGACATCGTTGCACTCGGTGATCCCATCGAGGCTCTGGTTCTCCAGAAGGAGGACAAGGACGGTCGTCTGGTCCTGTCCAAGAAGCGTGCCGAGTACGAGCGTGCTTGGAACCGCATCGAGGAGAAGTTCAACTCTGGCGAGAACGTCGAGGGCGAGGTTATCGAGGTTGTTAAGGGCGGCCTGATCCTCGACATCGGCCTGCGTGGCTTCCTGCCCGCTTCCCTCGTCGACCTCCGTCGTGTCAAGGACCTCACCTCCTACATGGGCACCCGCATCGAGGCTCGCGTCATCGAGATGGACCGCAACCGCAACAACGTCGTCCTCTCCCGTCGCGTCGTGCTCGAGGAGTCCCGTAAGGCCGAGCGCTCCGAGATCCTGTCCAAGCTCAAGTCTGGCATGCGTCTCCAGGGCACCGTTTCCTCCATCGTCGACTTCGGCGCCTTCGTCGACCTCGGCGGTATCGATGGCCTCATCCACATCTCCGAGCTCTCCTGGAACCACGTCAATCATCCTTCCGAGGTTGTCAAGGTCGGCCAGGAGGTCGAGGTCGAGGTTCTCGACGTCGATCTGCAGCGCGAGCGCATCTCCCTCGGTCTCAAGCAGACCACCGAGGATCCGTGGCGCGCACTGGTCAAGAAGTACCCCGTCGGCGCTATCGTCGAGGGCACTGTGACCAAGCTTGTCCCGTTCGGCGCTTTCGTCGACCTGGGCGAGGGCATCGAGGGCCTGGTGCACATCTCCGAGATGGCCAACAAGCACGTCGACCAGCCTTCTCAGGTTACCCACGTGGGCGACAAGGTTCAGGTCAAGGTCATGGAGATCGACCTCGACCGTCGTCGTATCTCTCTGTCCATGAAGTCCGCTGCTGAGACTCTGGGCGTCGAGATCGAGGTTACCCCGCTGCCTTCCGAGAAGAAGGACGAGGAGACCGACGCCGAGTAAATCGGTTTGACGATCACTTGTTTTAAGGGATCCGTCCGTAATGGACGGGTCCCTTTTTGTATTTGGTGCCGAGATGCACGATGCTGCTCATGCCATCCACAGGCTATTTGGTTGTCGGTGCATGAAAAAATGCCGACATCCCGCCTCGGGGAGGAGGCGGGAACGCACCGAGTAGACGGAGGGGTGCGGAGCGCGGCCGCGTCTCGACTGACGACGTTGCCCATCGACGAACATATTGTACTGCATGGCGCGGTTCTTGGTTTATCGTGTCGAACGCTTGTGTTGTGCCATTGCCTGCGGCAACGGTGTGCTACACTCTTGCACTGCTGAGTGGGCCAGACGGTCGCGCGATGTGCTGCTTGCAGCACGCGTGAGGAAAGTCCGGGCTCCAGAGGGCGGGATGCCGGCTAACGGCCGGGCGGAGTGATCCGACGGAAAGCGCCGCAGAAAAGAAGACTCCCACCTGCGCCGCAAGGCGTAAAGGGAAAAGCTGAAACGGTGGTGTAAGAGACCACCAGCGTCGTGGCAACACGGCGGCTTGGCAAGCCCCATCCGGAGCAAGCGCGAATAGGAACGCTATGGGCCGGCCCGGTCCGCGTTCGGGTAGCGTGCGTGGAGCTGCACGGTAACGTGCAGACAAGATAAATGACCGTTCACGACAGAACCCGGCTTATAGGCCCACTTGGCAACTATGTTGACGCTGCGAACCCGTCAGCGCGGCAATCTGCCTTTCAAGCCTTCGGGCATGACCATAAGGTCAATGCCCTCGTCTTTCAAGGCACCTTGCTCGCGCTGACGGGTTCTCGCCTTCGACGGCGTCAGCTGGCCGATTTGGCGCTCATTCGTCGGTCGCCGCCATAAGGCGTGCTCCCTCCTCTTTCGGGCCAAATCGACTCAGCTGACGCCGTCTCGCTGTCTTTGGTTGGTCATTGGCGTTGCCGTTCTCTTTATCGGGGTTAACGGTACGGACTTTGCCGTATTATTGAGGCTGTTTGTTGCTTTGCTTGTTGTTGAGGGGCTTTGTTGGACAGCTATTTTACTCTGCAGTCGAATATTGAGGCTTCGGGCGAGTTTGTGGACCGCAAGAGCCGGTTTATTGCCCAGCTGGTCCATGTTGAGTCCGAGGATGAGGCGAATGCCTTTATCGAGATGGTTCGTAAGCGTCATTACGACGCTCGGCACAATGTTCCCGCGTGTATTTTGGTCGATGGACGCGAGCGCCAGAGCGATGACGGTGAGCCGAGCCGCACGAGCGGTATGCCGACGCTCGAGGTGTTGCGCGGTGCAGAGCTCAAAAATGTTTGCTGTGTGGTGACGCGCTATTTTGGCGGCACGCTATTGGGGCCTGGCGGCTTGGTGCGCGCCTATACCGCGGCGACGCAGGCGGCGGTGGCTGCGGCTCAGGAGGCCGGGCAGATCGTCGAGATGACGAGTGTCGTGCCTGTTGACGTGCATGTGACCTATCCGCAGTATGAGCAGGCGCTTCGTTTGGCGCAGGATTCGGGTGCCAAGGTTTCGGATACCGATTACACGGATGCCGTGACGATTCATTTGGTGTTTAAAGCGGGGGAGCAGGAGCCGTTTTGCGCTAAGATGCGCGAGCTTATGGCGGGGCGCGAGGAGATCGAGGTCGGCGCTCCCGAATTTGCCG
>USKL01000095.1 GCA_900555225.1 uncultured Collinsella sp. | reverse complement strand
AAGGGGCCGTCGCAGAGCGCGCTGCCATAGCGGCGCAAGAGCAGGCTGAGGCCGAGAAGGCCGTCGCCGAGAAGCGCAGGCGTTCGCTTGTGCGCTGCGGCGTGCCCGAGCGCTACCTGGGGCTTGACCACCCCATGGCCGACGAGCTTGCGCTTGCCATGGAGGGCGGCCAATGGCTCTACCTGTGGGGCGACGTCGGCACCCGCAAGACGACCTGCGCCGCAGCCGTGGCCATGCGCTTGCACGACCGGGGCAAGTCGCCGCTCATGGTGCCGATGTACCGCGTGCTCGACGAGATTCAGCGCAGCTTCCACGACGGCGGTGACCCCTTGAAGCGCTATGCCGAAGCGGGCTACCTGCTCATCGACGACTTGGGCAAGCGTAGGCCCACGGGCTTCGTGCTCGACAGCCTGTTCCAGCTCATCGACCAGCGCTACTCGGCGATGCGCCCCACGCTGGTCACCGCGCAGTACAGGCCCAGCGACCTCGTGCGCAGGCTCGCCGAGCAGGGCGACGCCGACACGGCCAAGGCCATCGTGTCGCGGCTGCGCCACGGGGCAAGGGTGGTCGAGTTCGACGGCCCGGACAGGAGGCTCGCATGATCCTGCAAGCAAGCCAGCTGCGCGGCTGGCCGAAGGAGCGCGCCGAGCTTTACGGAAAGCCACACCTCGGGGCGCGCTACACGGGCAAGCGGTCGTACGAGCTTCTGCAAGACCGCTGCTGCGTCTGCGGCAGGCGCGCACAGAGCTGCCACCACGTGGCGCACCGAAGCTGGGGGCTTGAGTTCGAGCTTGTCACGCCGAACGGCACGTGGAGCCTGCGAAGCCCGCTGTTCGCCCTGTGCGGCAGCGGCACGACCGGGTGCCACAACCAGTTCCACGGCGGCGCGGGCCTCAAGGCCGAGTGGCGCTGGCGCTCCAAGGTGTACGAGGAGGCCTGGTGGACGGGCCAACTGCTGGAAGTCTACGAGCCGCACCACCCGTGGCTGTACGAGTACGGCTATTGGGCGATAACCGACGAACATGGAAACGAAATGATCCGAGAAGGGAAATGACCATGGGGATCAAGACTTGCGAGCAGTACGTGCTCGCGCAGCTGTTCGACCAGCAGGACGAGAACGACATGCTCAACCGCGAGCTGAAGTACCGCGACGAGCGCATCGACGAGCTGACCGGGCAGATTGATGCCATCGAGGCGGCGCACGGCTCCGCGATGCAGCAGGCCATCCGCAAGGCCGGGCGCGATGCGCTCATGAGCCACTGCACGGGATACGCGTGCGAGGTGACCGACGGCGAGACGTTCGAGGACTGGTGCCTTGAGAATGTGCGCAAGTACTACCTGCCCGAGGGCATCAGCGTGCTTGCGTTCATCAAGGAGTTCGAGCCTGAGCTTCGCGCGAAGTACGACAAGCAGGCTGCCGAGGCGCGCGAATGATACGCATCTACGAGCGCTCGCTCTGCCAGAGCTACGCAAGCGCATACCGGCAGGGCATCGAAATCGCCACCACGGGCACCGAGGAAGAGGCGCTTTCCATCGTCGAGGCCCTGACCGACGACAGCTACCAGTGCTTCGCACTGCTGGAAGACGGAACCGTGCTCGACCTGCGGGGCCGGTTCCCCGGTTGCGTGGAGTTGGGCTGTGAGGAGGAACGCGATGGCAACCGAGATTGAGCCGCTGATTATGCCGTTCGACCCGCTTTGGGTCACCACCAGCAAGCGAGAGTACCGCGAGGCCGTGCGCAGGATGGGCGAAGAGCCGGGAGACACCAAGGGCAAGGACGGCCTCACCAGCTGCATCCCGGGCAAGGGGTGCGTGGTCTGGATCAGCCGCAAGGTGAAGGCCCCGGACCTGTACGCGCTCGCCGCCCACGAGGCGACGCATGCGGCGTGCGACATGCTTGCCAGCATTGGGGAGGACACGCCCGCCGCCGAGGAGCTGGCCTACATGGTGCAGTCCATCACGGCGGGAATCATCATCGCCTGCGAGGGCCGCAGCGATGGCTAACGCCAAGGTGTTGCGGAAAGCGCAACTGCTGCGCCTGATGGTTGACGAGTTGTGCGACAACATCGAGGCCCGAGAGGCTAGCGAGTCGTGCCTGCACACCTACGGCAGCCTCGGCTACGGCCTGGAAGACGGGCAGGGCAAGACCCAGATACAGAACGACATACGCAGGTGCAGGAGAACGCTCCTCGACCTGCGGAAGCTGATAGGAAAGGAAATCTGATGACCGACGAGAAGAAAACCGAGACCGCCAAGGAAGCCGCAACCGTGAAGAAGGCCATGATCTCGCAGCCGATGGCCGGCAAGACAGACGAGGAAATCGTGGCCACGCGCGACCTCGCCGTGGCGAAGCTGCGCCAGATGGGCTACGAGGTCGTGAACACCCTATTCACCGACGAGTGGTACAGCGACGAGGCCATGAAGGAGCGCGGCGTGGTGCAGGTTCCGCTGTGCTTCCTCGCGAAGTCGCTTGAGAACATGAGCCTTTGCCATGCGGCCTACTTCTGCAAGGGCTGGGAAGACGCCCGAGGCTGCAAGATCGAACACGACGCCGCCACCGCATACGGGTTGGAGGTGCTTTATGAGGAGTAGCGAGTTCTTCGCCGAGGCAGCCCGCATGACGGTGGATGCCGTGAAGGCGTTGGCCGAGTGCTTCGCGCGGGCGTTCCGCCAAGCGGCGAAGGCGATACGCAAGCTGGCGAAGCGGCTCGACCCGAGGTGGCAGCGCCGCTATCGCCGCGCGCTAGCGCGATCGCGCCGTAACAACCTGTACCTGAAAAGCATAGGAAGGTGCCGATGATGATTGACGACACGACGCGCAACAGCGTTGCCGACCAGCTTGAACACGATGCAGTCTACCTCGACGGCTCGTCTCTATCCGAATGGTGGGCACGCCTTCAGTCTGTGGCATGCGACTATGAAGATTTCCCCGATCCGCGCTCCTTGTTCACGCGCCTGGCGGGACTCATCAGGCCGAACCCCATCAACGGAAGCACGTCCGACGGCTATCACACCTTTGACGAGCTATACCACCACCGAGCCGTGCTATTTTCCGTCGTCGTTTCGGCGTTTCCCGACAAGGCATGGAAAGCGAAGGCGCACAGCGACGGCACCATGTATGACGGCATGTTCATCGTCGGCATCGACACGCCAGACGGCCAGGCCACCTATCACTACGACATCGATCCGTACTGGGGTATGTTCCGCTGCAAGGAGCTTGACCGAGCGCCAGAGTGGGACGGCCACACGCCAGAGCAAGCTATTGAGCGCATAGGCAAGCTGACCGGCCTTATCGACCGCGCGACCACGCACCTTGTCCTCGATGAAGACGGCCGCACGTATTGCCCAGATTGCGGCGCGAAGGTCGCCAAGAATGGCTAGAGGCAGGACGAAGCGGTTTACCGAAAGCGAGCTGCGCGAGAGGCGAAACCGCCAATGGTGGGAATCCCGCGCCCGCTGCGGCTATGCGACCGTCTGCCCTCTGTGTGGCGGGTACACACTCTCGAAAACCGGCTATCACGCGGGCTGTGCCAAGAAGGCAGGGATCAAGATTCCAAGGCAGCGAATGAAGCGAGCTTTATTGATTGCCAAAGAGCGTCAGAAGATCCCTGTTGCCCAGATGGCTGGCCCGGTGGGCGCCGTTGTCCGCGACGATGGCGTGCGATTCGAGTCGGCTGGCGCGGCGGCGCTCGCGACATACGGGTATTGCGGCAGCCCGAACATCGTGAGGGCCGTCAGAACGGGATGCAAGGCCGGAGGTCATTACTGGAAACGAGCCGACGAGGAGGATAAATGACCGATCAATACGTGTTCAACCCCGACATACACGACGAGTGGAAGCCGCCCGCGCACCGCTGCGAGAACTGCGCCCACCACGAGCACGACGTTGTGCCAATCGTCCGCTTCGACGTAGACGGCAACGAGGCGGGCAGCACGACCGGCACGCGCTGCTACTGCAATCACGGCGGCAAACACTTCGTGACGGGCGACAACAACCACTGCGACTACTGGGAGGAGGCGCGATGAGCTACGACATACGCCTGTGCGACCCCGTGACGCACGAGGCGCTGCAAACCGACGTGCCTCACGACATGCGCGGCGGCACCTACGCCATGGGCGGCACTACCGGTCTCTGGCTGAACGTCACCTACAACTACGGCAAGCACTACTACCGCGTGCTCGGTGACAAGGGCATCCGCACCATCTATGGCATGACGGGCGCGGAGTCCATCCCCGTGCTCGAAGCGGCAGCGGCCAAGCTGTCCGACGAGGTTTCGGACGACTACTGGGAGGCCACCGAGGGCAACGCCAAGCGCCCGCTGCTTCAGCTGGCGGCGATGGCCCGCATGCGCCCAGACGGCGTTTGGGACGGTGACTGACGATGGCGAGGGTGATCGCGACGCAGGAGGTGCCGGAAAACTGCTCGACATGCCTTTACGGGAAGTTCTACGGCTGCAGCCATGCCGACCGCCAGAAGGATTGGACGTACTACCGCTTTTGGCAAGGCCTGAAGCCCTGCCCGAGCTGGTGGCTTGACCAGAACCGGTTCGAGAGGGCGTGATGAAATGGTTGACTTCGAGCCGCCTAGCGGCTGGAACCTGCCGCCGGGATGCTTCGAGTCCGACCCGCGCGCGCCGTGGAACCAGGAAGAGCCGAAGACCTGCGGGAACTGCTCGCACTGCCTGGAAGGCTGCTGCGATTTCGGGATATGCGGGCTTGAGTTCGAGGATGCGTTCGACGAGGCCGACCACGAGGTGAAGACCACGCCGTGGAAGGCTGCGCTCTGGGCGCGTGATTGGATCGTTGAGCACTACAAGGATGAGCAGGAGGACGTGTGCGACCGATGGGATGGCTAGCGACCGCCGCCATGGCTTTGCTGCTGGGAGTCCTCGCCATTGAGGCCTGGGCGATACGGATGCTGGCGGCGGGGCTGGTTCTCCTGGCCCTGCTCGCCTGCGGATAGGAGGCGCGTTGCGAAACGTGAACTGGGGCTGCCTGGCGTTCCTCGCCGTGGCCCTGATTATTGATGCTTTTGCCGTGTGGGCGGCTTCGTCGCTCGCGCGCTGGATGATTGGAGTATGACATGCAAGACTGCGTGATCTTGGGCAGCGTCGCCACATTCGACGGCGTTTCGCCCGACAAGGCCCAAGCTCTGAAGGTGCTTGAGGAGGCTTCCGAGGTGTACAACGCCTGGCAGGTGTGGGACGAGTGCCGTGACGACGAGGCCAAGGCCGAATGCCGCCAGTCCCTCATGGAGGAGTGCGCCGGCGTCGTGCAGGCGACTGTCAACCTCGTAAAGGCATGCGGCTGCGACGACATGCGCCTGCACCTCATGGACTGCGAGGAGAGAAACCGCAAGCGCGGGCGCATCACCGGCTCGAAGCCCTATCCTGGTGCCTGCGGGCGCGAGGGTTGCAAGCGCTTCGTGTTCGTGCCCATTCCTCGCCCCTATGGGGTGCTGAGCAAGATCAAGGCCAAGATTGGGGGCCTGAAGTGAACCGCGCGCAGAAGGTCATAGCCGCCGTGGTGTATGCCGGTAGCCTCGTGGCTGTGTCGCTCGCAATGATCGGGGTTTGTTCCCTGCTGGCTCGCTGGGTTGCCAGTATATGGGGGCTTGTGTAGCCCCTGAAGGCATGAAGAAGCCCCCTAGAATCGAATCTAGGGGGCTTTCTGCTGCCTGCTGCTATCTGCTCTGCCCTGTGGCCTTCTCGGCTGCTATAGCCTTCTCTAGGTCTCGTTTGGCCTCGCTGATGATCTGCAAAAGCTCGTGCCACTGCTTCGGCTCTCGGTCTTTCATGGCTTGCCTTTCTAGTTGTATGTGTCGCAGATGCTCGGGGTGCCGTCCCATAGGGTGAGCCGGTACCCGCATAATTCGAGTTCGGGGCTGTTCTTCGCCCTGCCGTAGTCCCTGACCTTGAGGCGCTTCCCGTTGTCGCTCGCCTCGCGGCCCATGATTGGGTCATAGGTGAAGCAGTTCGGCAAGGGCATGTACTTGCGCTCCCACCCGTAGGCGTCGGCCAAACCCTCGAAGGTGCTTTCTATGGGCCTGATCGTGGCTGTTTTCGCTGTGGCCTTGATGGCCTGGTAGAAACTGCCCTCGTATTCGAAAATGTCGCCTGCTTTTACATCCACGTTGTACGGACTTGCG
>USKL01000094.1 GCA_900555225.1 uncultured Collinsella sp. | reverse complement strand
TGCCTTGCCTTTTTCATGCCAACTTGTTCGCTCTGGGTGGCGCTCGCTGGCTTTGCCAAAACATCGATGGCTACGCGGTCCAGGAGGCGGCGAAGTGTTTGGTGTCTCGCTGGTCCTCGGCTGCGCCTGCGGGATCGCTCGACTACCAAACACCTCGCCGCCGGCCGGCCCCCGTCGTCCAAAAATCACCCGTAAGGGCGCGTTTATCTAATTTAATCTATCCCTTAAGGAATGCTGCTCGTTGGCGCTGTCTGGGCATTGATGGCTACGTGGTTCAAGAGGCGGCGGTGCTGTTGCTTGAATTTTTGCAGTTAAAGAGGCTTGTTTCCCTAGGTTGGGGAAACAAGCCTCTTTTTGTCTCTGGGCTTGTGGATTGGTGAAGGCAGAATGCTCTGTCGGCTATTTTGAGTTCTTGATGCGGCGTGTGGCTGTGGCGGTTATTCCGAGGCCTGCGGCGGCGACTGCTGCGAGTGCGATTGCGCTCGGTGCTGTGTCGCCCGTGTTCGCGAGCTTGCCGGCGGTCATATTTGCTTGCTTGCCGCTGCTCGAGTTCGCCTGCTTGGTGGAGCTTGGTAGGGCGTCTTTGCCGGTTGCAGGTGAGGCAACGGGCGGTGTCGCCTCGGCGGGTTGAGTTGAGCTGGAGGGAGGCGTCGTCTCGGTCGGTTTCGTTATCTCGGGCGAGGCGGCCTTGTCTGCCGCGGCCTTTGCCTCTTCGTATGCCTTGCAGGCGTCGATATAGGCCGTTTGCGCCTTTTTCAAATCGTCGAGGAGCGCATCTCGCTTGGCTATGTCCTCATCGATGTGGGCTTTAGCTTCCTCCGCCTCACTTTCGGAATCCTGAACCTGTCTTTCCTGGCTTTCGAGCCGGCGTCGGTAGGAGTGAAGATCATCTTCACAAGATTTCTCTCGCCTTTCTGCCGACATGATCTCACGTCGCAACTGCTTAATATGCTCTTTAGTAGCTGTGCTGGGCTCCTCGTCGCCGAGTGCTTCAAGTGCCTTATCCAATTCTGCCTGAAGGCCGCTTGTCCGGTTGTGGGCCTCATCGTATTTGGCTTGGGCTGCATCGACGTTCGCTTGCATGGCGGGAAGGGGTTCCCTCCGTTTGGCGGCTTCCGCCACCACCATGTCGTAGAGTTCTTGAAATGCGGCAATGTCTTCATCGATTTCCGCAATTTTCTCGGGACTTGCGGCGTCTTTTGCGGCCTCGAGGTTTTTGAGCGCTTCCTGCATGGCTGCATACGCTTTTTCTTTTGCGGCGGCCGCATCTTCCGTTTGCAAGGCAACTGCACCGGTGGGGGAGCTGGTTTCTGCCGCGATCGCCGCTACGGGGGCGATTCCCGCGACAAGTGCCGCGGAAAGGGCGATGCCCACAGTTGCTCGTCTTGCTCTTCTTGCGAGAATGTCGTTCATCTCGGCACCTCATTTCAAGGGTCGGCGACTAACTTGGTAGCACTAATGTAAGTATACCAAGCTAGTCGACCCGACACTGGCTGGGTGTGCGTGTGCTCTCCGCTTCTTTGGAAACCGAATCCCGTTAGAAATGACGAGTTGTTTACGCTTCTTTTGGGGTGGCGGTACTATCATGGTTCGAATTGAATGTGGATGATGATAGGGAGCGCCTATACATGATTGAGCTGCTCAGGCGTTTTGGTGGTAAGTTTCGCCGGTATATGGTGATTGGCCCTGCGTGTAAGCTGATCGAAGTGATCTTTGACCTGCTGACGCCGCTGGTGATTGCCCAGATGATCGATAAGGGTATTGGCGCACACGATGTCAACGCCGTCGTCCACTACGGTATGCTGCTTGGCGCCATGGCTGTGATCGGCATCTCGTTTACGCTCGTCTGCCAAAAGATGGCGGCGCTCACCTCGCAGGGCATGGGCACCGATATCCGCGGTGCGCTCTACCAGCACATCAACAAGTTGAGCTATGCCGAACTCGACCGCTTTGGCACGCCGTCGCTTATCACCCGCATCACCAACGACGTCAACCAGGTGCAGCTTGCCGTGGCGCTGGGCGTGCGCATGCTCATCCGCTGGCCCTTCTTGGCGGTGGGCTCTATGTGCGCGGCCCTCGCCATCGACCTTAAGCTCGGCATGATCTTTTTGATTTGCACGCCCGCCATTGGCCTGGTGTTTTGGTTTGTCATGGCGCGCTGCATTCCGTACTACAAGCAGCTGCAGGCAAAGCTCGACCGCATCGCGCTCATTTGCCGCGAGGGGCTTTCGGGCGCCCGCGTGGTTCGCGCCTTTGTACGCGAAGATCACGAGCGCGAGCGCTTTGCCCAAGCCGCCGATGACCAGGCCAATACCGCCATCGCGGTGGGCAAGCTCTCGTCAATCCTTAATCCCGTCACGTTTTTGGTGATGAACCTGGGCGTGTGCGCCATCCTGTGGGTGGGCGGCATCCAGGTCAACGTGGGCGAGCTTACGCAGGGCCAGGTCATGGCGTTTGTGAACTACATGACGCAGACCCTGACCTCCATCGTATACGTCGCCAACCTGGTCGTGGTCTTTACCAAGGCGAGCGCGAGTGCTTCGCGTATCAACGAGGTGCTCAATTGCGAGCCGAGCATCACCGACGAGGGCAACCAGCCGGTCGCGCTGCCCCAGGCGCTCGCGACGGACGTCGACGCCCCGGCTCCCGCGCTGAGCTTTGACCATGCGAGCTTCTCGTTTGGCGCCGGCGCGGCCAATGCCGTGAGCGATGTGACCCTGGAACTTTCGTTGGGCAAAACGCTCGGCATTATCGGCGGCACGGGCAGCGGCAAGTCCACACTCGTCTCGCTTATTCCGCGCCTGTACGATGCGAGCACCGGCAGCGTGAGCGTGATGGGCGCCGACGTGCGCACCTGGCCGCTCGACCAGCTGCGCCGTGTGGTCGCGACCGTTCCGCAGCGCGCATCGCTGGTGAGCGGCTCCATCCGCAGCAACCTGACCTGGCGCGATGAAGCTGCGACCGACGAGGAGCTCTGGGCGGCACTCGACATGGCGCAGGCCAGCGAGTTCGTGCGCAACAAGCCGCAGGGCTTAGACGCCCCGGTCGAGGCGGGCGGCAAGAACTTTAGCGGTGGCCAGCGTCAGCGCCTGACTATCGCGCGTGCCTTGGTTGGTTCGCCTCAGATATTGATCATGGATGACTCCGCGTCGGCGCTCGACTTTAAGACCGACGCGGCGCTTCGCCATGCCATTCGCGAGCGCAGCATGCGCGGTGCCGCCAAGGGCGGGCTGCCGCTGACCACGGTGATTGTGAGCCAGCGCGTCTCGACCGTGCGCGATGCCGACGTGATCTGCGTGCTCGACCACGGCTCGGTTGCCGGCCTGGGCACACATGACGAGCTCTATGCGACCTGTCAGCTCTATCGCGAGATTTGCCAGTCGCAGCTGCGCCGCGAGGAGCTTGAGGGCCAGCGGGGGAGCACAGCGCCCGCGCTCGCCCCAGGTGCCCCGACCGCCCCCGCATCCGTCTGCGCAAAGGAGGGCTGCTAAATGAATCCGTACACTTCCTCCGGTTCGGTCGCCACGATGACGGCCAACGTGTCCGGTAACGATAGCCTCAACGACCTGGGCGACGGCCCGCGCCAGCCTGGCGACCCCGAGCGCTATCCCGTGGGTGCGGTGACCCGCCGCCTGCTGGGCTATGTTCGCCCGCACCGCGTCTCGTTTACGGCATCGTTTGTGAGCGCCGCAATCTCGGTGATCTTCCAACTCTATACGCCCATCCTCATTGGCGAGGGCATCGACCTTATCGTCGCCGCCGGACAGGTGGACTTCGATGCGCTGCTGCCGCTTGTCACCAAGCTCGCGATTGTCGTCGTAGGTGCTGCGGCCTTCCAGTGGCTGCAGGGCTACTGCGTTAACCGTCTGTCCTACGAGACGGTGCGCGACATGCGCGTGGAGGCGAGCGACAAGCTCAGCCGCATGCCGCTCAGCTTTATCGACAGCCATGCTCACGGCGACCTCATGAGCCGCGTGGTCAACGACGTCGACCAGGTGGGCGACGGTCTGCTGCAGGGCTTCACGCAGCTCTTCACCGGTGTTATTACCATCGTGGGCACGCTCGCGTTTATGCTTTCCATCAACCTGACCATGACGCTTGTGGTGGTACTCGTCACGCCGCTTTCCATTTTTGCAGCCGGCGCCATCGCCAAGCTTTCCAACAAAAGCTTTACGGCACAGCAGCGTATTCAAGGGCAGCTCGGTGGTCATATCGAGGAGTACGTAGGCGAGCAAAAGCTTGTCGACGCCTTTGCCTATGGCCCGAACGCCCAGCAGCGCTTCGATGCCCTCAATGCCGAGCTCTACACCGCGGGCGAGCGCGCGCAGTTTATGGGTTCGCTCTCCAACCCCGGTACGCGTTTTATCAATAACATCATCTATGCCGTGGTCGCTGTGATCGGCTGCGTGGGCGTGATCGCGGGCGTGCCCGCGGCGCTTACGGTGGGCGGCGTGCAGATCTTCCTGTCCTATGCCAACCAGTACACCAAGCCGTTCAACGAGGTCACCAACGTCATTACGCAGATCCAGACGGCGTATGCCTCGGCGCGCCGCATGTTTGCGCTGCTCGATGCCCGCGAGCAGGAGCCCGATGCGGCGGATGCCGTGGAACTTGCTGCCCCGCAGGGCGAGGTCGCCTTTGAGCATGTGGACTTTAGCTACGTGCCCGACCGCAAGCTGCTGCGGGACATTTGCATCGAGGCTAAGCCCGGCATGCGCTTTGCCCTAGTTGGCCCCACGGGCTGCGGCAAGACAACGCTCATCAACTTGCTGCTGCGTTTTTACGATATCGATGCCGGTCGCATTGCGGTCGATGGCAAGGCTTCGCGCGACTACACGCGCTCGAGCCTGCGCCGCGCCTTTGGCATGGTGCTGCAGGATACGTGGCTGTTCGAGGGCACGGTGGCGGAAAACATCGCCTACGGCTGTCCCGACGCCACACGCGAGCAGGTTATCGAAGCTGCCAAGCGCGCGCATGCGCACAAGTTTATCGTGCAGCTGCCAGGCGGCTACGATACGGTCATCGGCGAGGACGGCGGCACGTTTAGCCAGGGCCAAAAACAGCTGCTGTGCATCGCGCGCGTCATGCTCACCGACCCGGCTATCTTGCTGCTGGACGAGGCAACGTCGAGTATCGATACCCGTACCGAGCTGCAGGTGCAGGCGGCATTCGACGAGCTTATGGCCGGCCGCACAAGCTTTGTGGTGGCGCACCGCCTGTCGACGATTCGCAACGCCGACTGCATTCTGGTCATGCGCGACGGCCAGATTATCGAGCGCGGCACGCACGACGAGCTGCTAGTGGCAGACGGCTTCTACGCCGAGCTCTACCGCAGTCAGTTTGCCCAGTGAGCAAGCCCGTGGGGCAAATTAATCAATCGACAGACGGTGGTTTACATCTGTCACGTTAGTACTAAGATATTCATCTAATAAATTGCATTAGTGGCTTTAGTTTTGGGGGAAACGAGGCAACGTGACTATGACGTGCTCTTTGGTGGTTAACAGCAAGAGCGGTAATACCAGGATGGTTTCGGGCGCGATCAAGCGCGCTCTGCAGGCTGCGGGCGTTGAGTTTGTCCATGCCGCGGCGTTGAGCGACGATGCGGATGCAGATCAGGTTGCGCTCGAGGCGCAGGGCGCCTGCGCGGCCGACACGGTGCTCGTCGGTTTTTGGTGCGACAAGGGCGCGTGCACGCCTTCGGTTGCCGCGCTGCTCTCCGCTCTGCACGGCAAGCGCGTTTTCCTCTTTGGTACCTGCGGTTTTGGCGCCGACCAGAGCTATTATCAGCAGATTATCGATCGCGTGACCTCCAATTTGGCTGGGGATGCCGAGCTTGCGGGCTGGGCGATGTGCCAGGGCAAGATGGGTCCCGCGGTCAAGCAGCGCTACGAGGCCATGCTCGAGCAAGATCCCGACAACGCCCGCGCTAAGTTGCTGCTCGATAACTGGGTCGCCGCAAAGGATCACCCCACCAAGGAAGATCTGGACAACATGGCTGCAGCCGCCAAAAAGGCCGTGCTGGGGGAGTAGCTCCCATCGCTGACGGCGGTCGGTCCATCTTTCTAAATGAAACGTCCTCCCGGGCGTCGGGGCACGAAGTTCCCTGCTCTACAGTCCTGCGCAAGACGAAGGCCACATTAAGTGGCCTTCTTTGCGTGCGGAACTC
>USKL01000093.1 GCA_900555225.1 uncultured Collinsella sp. | reverse complement strand
CCCCGTCGCCTTCTTTAGCTGGGACAACATATTTGCCTCCACGGACGAGTTCGTGGAAAGCCTGGGCGAGAAGCCCGGCGAGCACCGCGTGAAGCCGCTGCCCCCGCGCTTCGACTTCTTCAGCAAGCACGAGAGCCAGTACTAAAACAACACTCGACATGTAATGGAATGGGAAGGAAAGACGGATGTCCAAGCCGCGTCGTCGTAAGCAGAAAAAGCAGGTCAAGGGCGAGCTCAAGCTCAGGCAGTTTGCTGCTACCGAGCTTTCTGACCAGCTTGCCGCCCAACACTCCGCCGCCGACCTGCCGCGCTTTATGGTCGACACGGTCGCCGGCGCCTATGCGCCCGCCGATGCCAAGCTCATGATCGAGGGCTTCGGCGCCGCGGCCACACGCCCGGTCACGCTGCGCGCCAACACGCTCAAGGCGACCGCCGAGGACATCGCTGCGGCGCTCGGTGCCGCCGGCATCGCCCACAACCCCGTCGCCTGGTACCCAGACGCCTTTATCCTGCCCGAGGCCCAGGTTTCCGATCTGTGGGATCTCGACATCTACCGCGACGGCAAGATCTACCTGCAGAGCCTGTCATCCATGATGCCGCCGTTGGTCCTGGGCGCCCAGGCAGGCGAGGACATCCTGGACATGTGCGCAGCCCCCGGCGGCAAGACAACGCAGATCGCCGCCCTCACCCAGGGACAGGCGCACCTCACCGCCTGTGAGATGAGCATTCCCCGCGCCGAAAAGCTTGAGTCCAACCTCCACCGCCAGGGTGCCAAAAACGTGCCCGTCATGCGTATCGACGCACGCGAGCTCGACGAGTTCTTCCGCTTTGACCGCATCCTGCTCGACGCTCCCTGCACCGGCACGGGCACCGTCATCAGCGGCAACGAGAAAAGTCTGCACGGGCTCACGGAGCAGCTGCTTTGCAAGTGCGCACGCTCGCAGCGCGCGCTTCTGGACCGCGCCATGGGTGCCCTCAAACCGGGCGGCACGCTCGTCTATTCCACTTGTTCGATCTTGCCGCAGGAAAACGAGGACGCCCTGCAAGAGGCCCTCGACAAGCACATGGACTGCGAGCTCATCCCCCTCGACGGCACGCCGAGCGAAAGCGAAACGCGCCGTGCCCAGGATGCCGGCGAGGAGCCGCATATCGAGAGCAACGCTCTCACCGAGGCCATCGCCGCCGGCCACGTCTCGTCCGTCGCCAACGGTATGCCCGGCACGCTGACCATTCCGCCTAGCCGCGACTTTGAGGGCTTCTACATTGCCCTGATCCGAAAACGCAGCTAGCGCACGGATCAAAAACTCAACAAGCTATCTCCGTGCGCGTTTGCCCTGCTGGTCGCAATGCTGTTTAAGCATCGCACGCTCCTTGCGTTCGACCCTTTTGCCCTTAATGGCCGTGACCACAAAGTAGATGACCGCGGCGGCAACGATTGCGCCCACACACAGGCCGATCGAGCCAAACATTGCTGTCAATTCCATACCGCGTCACCTCTCTTTTAAACGGGGCTTTCAAGATAGCACCTCGATACCCGCCACCACAGCTCCTTCACGTTCGCCGGCCCTTCGGTCTAACGGATGGCGCGGCGGGGAAAAATCAACTCGTCAAACGATTTAGCATTCGCAATTCCGGCTGCATCGCGCCGGCCATCATCACATAGAATCGAGCCTCCATGGATACCCTCAACGATCTAAATGAGCGCGTCGACGCCTTCGTCGGCACCAGCTCCTTCGACACGCCTGCCGCGGCAAACGACCAAGCTCCCATCGATGTACCTGCCGAGGTTCACGAGGACATCGTCGCCTCGGTCGATTTTTCCGAGGTCGAGCTCGCAGACGAGTTCACCGAGCCCCAGGTAGCCGTGACCCCCAACGGACTGCTCCCCATGGAGCCGCTGCCCATCGACGGGCGTTTGCGCAAGGCGGCCCTTCGCATGCCCGACGAGATCGAGGAGGCCAGCGGCTTTACGCTCTTCGGCCGACGCATCAAGTCGCTCATTTACACCACCGACGTCGCGGTTATCCGCAACTCCAACGCCGATGCCGTCTTTGCGGTCTACCCTTTCACGCCGCAGCCCGCCATTACGCAAGCGCTGCTGACCGTCGCCGAGTGCCCGGTCTTTGTAGGCGTGGGCGGCGGAACTACGACCGGTAAGCGCTCCGTGCAGATGGCAGCCGTCTCCGAGATGCAGGGCGCGGCGGGCTGCGTGGTCAACTCCCCCGCTACTGCCGAGATGGTAGAGCACATCACCAACATCGCCGACATCCCCGTCATCGCCACGGTCGTTCGCTGCGACGATGATGCTCACGCCAAGGTGCGCGCCGGCGCCAAGATTCTCAACATCGCCGCCGGCAAGAACACACCCCAGGTCCTGCGTGAACTGCGCGAGCACTATCCCAACCTGCCGCTCATCGCACCGGGCGGCAAGACGCCCGAGAGCATCCGTGAAACCATCGCCGCCGGCGCCAACGCCATCATCTGGACGCCGCCTTCGGCCCAGCAGCTACAGACCGACATGATGCAGCGTTATCGCAAGATGAAGGAAGACGCCACACCTGTCATCTCGCGCGACGATGTGCCCATTATCGACCAGGTCGCCGCCGCCGAGGTCAGCCAGGTCGAGAACATGAATCCTGACGTGCCGATTCCCGACGAAGTCATCGAGCGCGTCGCTTCGATCCACGAGCGCGTCGAGGAGCATCGCGCCAATCGCGGCCTCAAGCCGTCACTGCACGGCTTTTTCTTCCGCGGAAAGAAACGCTAGCCGCAACAGCAAGGCCCGCCCCACAAACGTGAGACGGGCCGTTTTCGTTTGAGCAATCATGCAGCGACGTGATGGGGCAAATTAATCCACGCGCTTGTCGCCCATAAAGAAGAGCGCCACCGTACCAGGTCCGGTATGCGAGCCAATCAGAGTACCGATGTCATTGATCTCAATCTTGCCTTTAAGCTGCGGAACCTGTTCCTCAATCAGCGCCGCAACTGCCTCGGCATCCTCGCGGCACGCCGAGTGCGACATGATGCACTTACCCGAATAATCCGCACCGTCCAGCACGTGTGCCATCATGGTCTTAGCCATCTCGGAAATCGCGCGCTTCTTAGTGCGAATCTTCTCACGTGGCGACAGCTTACCTTCGCAATCGACCGTCATAAGCGGGCAAATCTTGAGCGCCGTGCCGATGATCGCGCTCGCGGCCGAAATGCGACCGCCGCGCAGGTAGCTCGACAGATCGGTCGAGAAGAACCAGTGGTGCAGGTTGAGTTTATGCTCCTCAATCCAAGCGGCCGTCTCGTCGAGTGAAGCCCCGCTATCGCGCACGTCGGCGGCATATTCCAGCAACAGACCAAAGCCCGAAGACGCCCCCAGCGAATCGATGACGCGCACCTTGCCGCCCTGGGGATAGCGATCCGCGAGCATCTGCGCCGCGACGCAGGCCGATCCATACGTGCCCGAAATACCCGACGACAACGTCAGGTGCAGCACGTCTTTACCCTCGGCAACAAACGGCTCCCAAAACTCCTCGTACTCACCCACGCTCACCTGAGACGTCTTGGGCATGGCGCCCGCGGCAATCTGGGCAAAAAACTTGTCCGGCGTAATCGACTGATACAGATCGTCCGTATAGACAACATCGTCGATCTCGTAATGAAAATACGCGACGGGAATATTGCGCGATTCAAAGAACTCCCGAGTTCGGTCGGCGGCAGATTCACAGGTCAGGACAAAATCACTCATATGAGGCTCCTTACTCATTACTGCGCAAATTATCGCACAGTGAGCCTACATACGGTACATATGTCCACTATTTACCAAATCGAAGCAATAATAGCGAACATCTTTACCACCATCGTCTCCACCGACCCCACGCATAAATATCTGAGAAAACACCCTCTGTCGTCTCCACCCAACCGACACATCTACCTTCACTAAATCGATTTACCAAACCGTTCAGCCGACAATTCAGCCGCTGGCGCAAAATCGAAACAAAAGCGGCGCATACTGATAAACGTTTGACGCTGTTTATCAGTTTTACCAGCTCCATCGGAAGGTGTTTCATGGTCGCATTCGATCGCAACCCGCAAGACTTCAAGTATCTGCGCCTGCTGTCGAGACAGTTCCCCACCGAACAATCCGCATTTACCGAGATTATCAACCTCTCGGCCATCCTCAACCTACCCAAGGGCACCGAGCATTTTATGAGCGACGTGCACGGCGAGTACGAAGCCTTTATGCACATCCTCAACAACTGCTCGGGCGTCGTGCGCGAGCATGTCGACGAGATTTTTGGCGACACGCTCTCCTTTGACGAAAAGGGCGAGCTGTGCACGCTCATTTACTACCCGCGCGAGAAGATTGAGCTGGTCCGCAGCCAGCGCGAGGACTCGCCAACTTGGTACAAGACGATGCTTGACCAGCTCATCATGGTCGCACGCTCGCTTTCGAGCCGCTACACGCGCTCCAAGGTGCGTAAGGCCATCCCGCGCGACTACGCCTATATCATCGACGAGTTGTTGCACACGCACCCGGACGAGAACAACTATCGCGTGCGCTATCACGAGCGCATCGTGGAGTCCATCCTGGAGACCGCCAGCGCCGACGACTTTATCGAGTCGCTCGCTTCGCTCATCAAGCGCCTGGCCGTCGACCACCTGCACCTGGTGGGCGATATCTTCGACCGCGGCGGCGGCGCGGCCAAGATTATGGACCGCCTGCTCACCTACCATTCGCTCGACATCCAGTGGGGCAACCACGACGTGCTGTGGATGGGGGAGCCCGCCTGCATCGCCACGGTATTGCGCAACAACCTACGCTACGACAACTACGAAATTCTAGAGAACGACTACGGCATCTCGCTGCGTGAGCTTGTCGCCTTTGCCGATGCCACCTATACCGCCGGTGAGTCCATCACCCCGCTGATCAAGGCCATCAACGTGCTGCTCTTTAAGCTCGAGGGCCAGATTATCCAGCGCCACCCCGAGTTCGATATGACCAACCGCCTGTTACTCGACAAGATCGACCACGACACCGGCACGGTCACGCTCGCCGACGGCAGCGTGTGGCCGCTCACGACCAACGACTTCCCCACCGTCGACCCGGCGGACCCCTATACGCTAACGCCCCAGGAGCAGCACATCATCGACAAGCTCGTGTCCGAGTTTGTCACCGCCGATCACCTGCATCGCCATATCGATTTCCTCTATTCCCACGGCTCGATGTACAAGGTCGCCAACGGCAACCTGCTCTTCCACGGCTGCGTTCCGCTCAACGAAGACGGCACCTTTAGCAGCATGAACTGTCTGGGCACCTGGCACGCTGGCCGCGATTATCTCGATTTTTGCGACCACATCGCCCGCCGCGCCTGGCGCGTGGGCGACCGCGACGCTCTCGACTGGATGTGGTACCTGTGGATTGGCTTTAACTCACCCGCCAGCGGACGCCTGGTGCGTACCTTTGAGCGCGCCTATATCGCCGATAAGAGCACCTGGGTCGAGCCAATGGATCCGTACTTTACGCTTACCAAGTCGCCCTCGGTCTGCGATGACATCATGCGCGAGTTTGGCGTCGCGCCCATGGCATGCTCGCCGACCGGCCACATCATCAACGGCCACACGCCCGTTAAAACTACCAAGGGCGAGCAGCCCATCCGCGCCGAGGGCAAGCTGCTGGTCATCGATGGCGGCTTCTGCCGCGCTTACCATCCCAAGACGGGCATCGCCGGCTATACGCTCATCTCGAGCTCGCGCGGCTGCCGCCTCAAGTCGCACCGGGCCTTTACGACGGTTGCCGAGGCACTCACGCGCAACGTGGACATCGAAAGCGAGACCAACCGTTTTGACCAAGCAGACCGTCGCCGCATGGTAAGCGACACCGATACTGGCGCCAAGATCCGCAGCCAAATCCAGGACCTGCGCCAGCTCCTCGATGCATATAGAAACGGTGCTATCGAGGAGCGCGCCTAGCACCACCCGCGGGGATTGGCTAAACTTGCTAAGTTTGTCATCCCCACGGCGCCCCGGCGCCGGCTTAAGGCAGGTACCATGCAAAAGCTCCTTGCGCAGATCATGAAATTTGGCGTCGTCGGTGTCATTGCCACGGTTATCGACTTTGGCATTATGAATCTGCTCCACTACGGTCTGGGCCTCAACATCCTAATCGCCAACACCAGCGGCTTTATCATCTCACTCATCTTTAACTACCTCGCAA
>USKL01000092.1 GCA_900555225.1 uncultured Collinsella sp. | reverse complement strand
TGCCGACATCTTGGTGGTCGACCCGCCGCGCGCAGGCCTCGCCCCCGAGGCGATCGGCCTTATCGCCAGCACGAGTGCCCGCGATGTCGCCTACGTGAGCTGCGACCCGGCCACCCTGGCGCGCGATCTCAAACGCTTTGTCGAAGAAGGCACCTTCTCCCCCGTAAAGATCACGCCAGTCGACCTGTTCCCACAAACCTTCCACTGCGAGACCGTCGTCCACCTTAGGCGCAACTAGCCGCTTAATCATTGCTCAGAAAATCATTGGGAAATCGAGCGTGGCAAGCGGAGGTCTTCGGGGTATAAGACGGCTAATTGTATGCCGCCTATGAAAGGAACCCTCATGCCCAGCGTTGCCGTTCTCGCCGCCGATGGCTTTGAAACTATTGAATGCTTGACCATGGTCGATGTCATGCGTCGCGGCGGCGTGCGTGCCACGCTCGTCTCGATCATGCCCACGCGCGAGGTCGTAAGCTCGCTGCAGATCCCCGTGACCTGCGATGCGCTCTTTGATGAGATCAACTTTGACGAGTACGACTGCGTCGTGCTGCCCGGCGGCCTGCCCGGTGCCACCAACCTGCGCGCAGATCAGCGCGTCTGCGACGTGGTCTGCGAGTTCGCCGCAACCAAGCACGTCGCCGCCATCTGCGCCGCCCCGTTTATCCTGGGCGAGCTCGACCTGCTCGAGGGGCGCCATGCCACGTGCTTCCCTGGCTTTGAGAAAAGCTTCCCCGAAGGCGCCTATACCGGCGAGAAGGTCACGCAAGACGGCAACATCATCACTGCCAGCGGCATGGCACAGTCCCTCCCCTTTGCATTGGAGCTGCTGCGCACGCTCGCCGGCGACAAGGCCGTCGAGAAGGTCGCCGAGGGCATCCAACTATGATTTTGGCTTCGCAATCGCCGCGCCGCATAGAGCTGATGCGCGAGGCAGGCTACAACATTCGCGTGATTCCCGCGGATATCGACGAAACGCCCTTTGATGGCGAGGCCCCGCTCACGCTTGTCGAGCGCTTGGCACGCGCCAAGGCGGCTGCCGTTGCTGCCGAGTATGCCGAGCCCAATGAGCTGACGGTCGCGGCCGACACCATCGTCACCTTTGACGGCAAGATTCTGGGCAAGCCGGCAACCGAGGACGAGGCGCGCACTATGCTCCGTGAGCTTTCGGGCCGCACGCACCAGGTCGCAACCGGCGTCTGCATCGTTAAGGCAGGCGATACGGCCGCCCCGCATGCCGCCGAAAGCCTGTCCTTTGTCGATGTGACCGACGTGACGTTCTACGAGCTCACCGACGAGCAGATCGAGCACTACGTCGCCTCGGGTGAGCCCATGGACAAGGCCGGCGCCTACGGCATTCAGGGCACAGGAGGACGCATGCTCGTGCACGATATTTCGGGCGACTTCTATAACGTGGTGGGCCTACCCATCGCCCGCGTCGCGCGCGCGATTCAAAAACTCTCGTAATTGCATCTGGCGCTGGGTATCCCCCGGCGCCTACAATTTTGGCGTACCGTACGGATCCCGACCGGGCACAAGGCGCGGCGGAAAACCGATAGGAGTTAAACATGGATACACTGCTCGAGGCCATTGACGTCTGCGATGTCGATGGCTTTTGCTATGGCAACTATACGGACGAGGAGGCCGGCACCGGTTGCACCGTAATCGTGGCACCCGAGGGCGCCACCGGCGGCGTTGACGTTCGCGGCGGTGCTCCAGCATCGCGCGAAACCGACCTGCTGCGACCCGAGAACACCGTCGACAAGGTCCACGCCGTCTGCCTTTCGGGTGGATCGGCCTTTGGCCTCGAGGCTGCAAGCGGCGTCGCTCGCGAGCTTGAGAGCCGCGGCATCGGCCTTCCCGTCGGCCCCACGCAGGTGCCTATCGTGTGCTCCAGCTGCATCTTCGACCTTGCCTTTGGCGACCCCACCGTGCGCCCCGACATTGAGGCCGGCATCGCCGCCGTGTGCGAAGCACTCGACCACACCCCCACCAAGCTCGAACAGGGCAACGTAGGCGCCGGCACGGGCGCCACCGTGGGTAAGCTCATGGGGCCCGCCACCTGCATGAAGGCCGGCCTTGGAGCTGCCGCCGTGGCACTCGGCCCCATCAAGGTGGGCGCCGTGGTCTCGGTCAACGCCTGCGGCAACGTTGTCGACCCCTTCACCGGCGAGTGGGTCGCCGGTATGCGCGCCGCGGCCGATAGCGACCAGATCGTCGACATGGAACTCGCAGCCTTTGCCGCCGCCGGATCCATGCAGATGCCGCTCGACCGCACCAACACCACCATCAGCTGCATCGTCACCAACGTGGAACTCACTAAGGCACAAGCCACCAAGGTCTCCCAGATGGCCGCAGACGCCTACGCACACGCCATCCGTCCCACGCACACCACCAACGACGGCGACACCATCTACACCCTCGCCAGCGGCAAACTGGGCGCCCAGGCAAGCGCCGCCGTTCCCCTAGACCTGCTGGGCATGCTCGCCGTAAGGGCCTTGGAAACCGCCATCGTAAACGGAGCCAAAACCGCCAAAACCTCCCACGGCATCCCCGGCGCCGCGAAGTAGCCTAACCTGACCGGTTGCCCGGTGGGGCTTGGTTATGTTTGCTGCTCTACAGTCCTGGCTCGCACGAAGAGCACATTAAGTGCTCTTCGGCTCGTGCGGAACTCGCGACAAACATAACCAAGCCCCACCGGGCAACCTACCAACCAGATTCTTTTCAGCCCAGGCCCCTGTGTACCGCGCGTCGAAGATCTTCAAATTCAGACAGCCTGACAATCGATTCTTATAGCAGAAGCCCCTTGGCCTTTAGTTTGATACAAGTTCCGCACGAGCCGGAAAGCACTTAATGTGCTTTCCGTGCGAGCAGGACTGTTCGCAGTAGCAAACTAAAGGCCAAGGGGCCCAGTCAACCTATCAGCAGCGATTACTCGGCAGCTAGTTGAATTTGAAGATCTTTGAGGCAAGACGGTATAGGCCGAGTGTGGTTTTGTCTCCCGCCCGTCCGCGCAGGTTGGTGAAGAACCCGACCACGCCGTAGCGGGCACGACGATACATGCGCTCGTCGTAGGCCTTCAAATCATTCCACAGCGTCTTCAAGCGCTCGTCGGCGCAATCTTCCTCGGAAAGCTTGGTGAGAACCGAGCAGATCGCCATCATCATGGTGAAGTAGCCCATCATGTACGAACGCAGGCGCGACGACTCAACATCGCTGTACAGGTGGTACGACTCCATCATGATACGCGTAACACGGAACTGCTGGTCCAGACGCTTGACCATCGTTGCCTCGTTGACGCTCTGGCCTTCGCGACCGATAAAGTAGCGATAGAGGTCGATGTCGGCGTAGTACATGGTCTTGCAACGCGGCAGCGGCACGTAGGCGTAGATGTTGTCCACATAGAACGTGTGCGGCGGCATGGGAAGGTTGGACTCGCGCAGCACATCCGTGCGATAGCACAGGCTGTGCATAAGTAGGTTCTGGTCCAGGCGGAAATGACCGATCTGATCCCAGGAAAAGATCTTTTTGCGTGGCAGGGCAAATTTGTAGCCAATAGCGGTATGCGTGCCCTCGTAAACCTTCTCGTACACGTAGTTCGAGATAAACAAGTCAACGCGCTGGTCGCGCTCTTCAAAGCCACGCAGAATCGACAGCATGGTCGAAAGGGCAGCGCCGTCAAGCCAGTCGTCCGAATCAACAACCTTGTAGTAGGTGCCCTGCGCCTCGCGCAGACCCGAAAGGACGGCAATACCGTGACCGCCGTTCTCCTGGTGCACCGCGCGGATGATTCCAGGATAACGGGCCTCCCACTCGTCGGCCTTGGCGGCCGTCTCGTCCTTGGAGCCGTCGTCCACCACGATAATCTCGATATCGGTGGCGTAATTGCTCCCCTCCAAGATGGAGGTAATGCAATGGTCCATGTCCTTGGCGGCGTTATACGAGGGAATACCGAATGTTATGACTTTATGCATGGCAGGCGATAATCTCATCCGAAAGATCGAGGGCGGAATTGGTCACAGCGTCCATATCGTAGTAACGATACTCGGCCAGACGACCCACCGGGTGGAAGTTCGTCAGGTTTTGGACGCGCTCAAGATAGCGCTCATAGAGCTCACGGTTCTCGGGCTCAAGAATGGCGTAGTACGGCGTCTCGTCCGAGTCGGGCGTATAGGCCTTGGAGTACTCCTTCATGATGGTGGTCTTGCCGGGCAGGACCTGACCGGTCATGTTCTTGAACTCGGTGATGCGCGTGTAGTCCTCGCTCGTGGTGTAGTTGACGGTGCCCACGGGCTGGAACTGGTCCATATCGAGCGTCTCGAACTTCATGTCGAGCGTGCGGTACGGTAGCGCGCCCAGATCGAGATTGAACAGCTCATCGAGCGGACCGGTGTAGACGATCTCGCCACCATAGACCTTGCCGTCGATCTTGACGGTAGTCTCGTCGATTTCAAAGAGGTCACGGGCGTCCACGTCGCAGAACACGTCGATCAGGTCGTGGTCGAGCATGTGCTCAAAGAGCGCCGTGTAGCCCTCCTGCGGCATGCCCTGGAAGGGAGCTTGCGGGAAGTAGCGATCGTCATCGCCCACAAAGACGGGGACGCGGCCGGTGATCGAGGGGTCGATCTGGTCGGGCGTCTGGCCCCACTGCTTCATGGTGTAATGCAAAAAGACGTTCTCGTAGACGTAATCGGCGACCTCGGCAAGATCCGGGTCGTTCTTCTTACGCAGCTCCATAATGGGCACCTTGACATCCTTGCCAAAGGTCTCCACGAGCTTCTGGTACAGCTCCTCGCCGCGCTCGTCACCAAAGGCGAGCTTGAGACTCGCATGGTTGAAGGGTACGGGCATAAGGGTGCCGTTGATGTTGGCGAGCACCTTGTGCTGATAATCCGTCCACTTGGTAAAGCGCGACAGGAAATTGTGCACGCGCTCGTTAAAAGTGTGATAGATATGCGGACCGTACTCGTGGATCAGGATTCCGGCCTCGTCAGTGCAGTCATAGGCATTGCCCGCAATGTGGCTACGGCGCTCCAAAACGGCAACACGATAGCCGATGGTCTCGGCGAGACGGCGGGCGCAAACGGCACCGGCATATCCAGCACCGACGACAATCATGTCGTATGCGCCGGCGTTAAAGCCTTCAGGCAGGCCTGAGGTAATCTGCATCGATACTCCTTGTCAAAAGCCACGGGCTCGTTAGCTGGGCTTTTCTCGAACATTCTTCGAGACATATTTATCAGAGCGATTATAGCGCTAATGCGTCCTATAATGAGCTTGCCACACAAGGAAAGCTCAAGCACCGCGGCGTACATAATTGAAAGGTAAACCCGCTAGCAGCGGGTTTATTCGTGAACAGCCGGGCGCCTGGAGCTTAGCGAAACGCTTGTAAGGAGTAACATGAGCGATTTCCTAAACCGTATGAAGTCTGCCGCCAAGGCCGACCTTAAGACGATCGTCCTGCCCGAGGGCGAGGATCCGCGCACTATCGTCGCGGCCACCAAAATCATCGAGGAGGGCCTGGCAAAAATCGTCATCCTGGGCAACCCCGACGAGATCAACGTCCCCGGCGCTACCGTCATCGACCCGCGCAATGCCGAGAAGCACGAGGAGTACGCGCAGAAGTTTGCTGAGCTCCGCGCCAAGAAGGGCGTTACCATCGAGCAGGCTCGCGCCCAGGTGATGGACGCCACCTACTTTGGCACCATGATGGTCAAGATGGGCGATGCCGACGGCCTGGTCTCCGGCGCCTGCCACTCTACCGCCGACACCCTGCGCCCCGCGCTGCAGATCCTCAAGACCGCCCCGGGCACCAAGCTGGTCTCGGCCTTCTTCGTGATGTGCACCGACACCCCGCAGTTCGGCACCGACGGCACGCTGATCTTCGCCGACTGCGGCCTCAACATCAACCCGTCCTCCGACGAGCTCTCCGAGATCGCCATCGCCTCCGCTCACTCCTGGTCCACCTTCATGGGCAACGTTGAGCCGCACGTGGCCATGCTCTCCTACTCCACCATGGGCTCCGCCGGCGGCGAGGTCGCCAAGAAGGTCCAAGAGGCCGTGAAGTTCTGCAAGGAGAAGGCTCCCGAGCTCGCCATCGACGGCGAGATGCAGTTCGACGCCGCCGTCGCTCCCGAGGTCGGCCAGCTGAAGTTCCCCGGCTCTCCCGTTGCCGGTCACGCCAACACCTTCATCTTCCCCACCATCGAGGCGGGCAA
>USKL01000091.1 GCA_900555225.1 uncultured Collinsella sp. | reverse complement strand
CTTTTACCGAATCCCCGACCACACCGACAGAGCACAAGTCTTTGACCTGCGGTTTTATTGAGGCAAATATGTTGGGTGCTCGGCATTTCCAAAAAAGTCTACTCACTTAGCCAGCGGGCAGCCAAAAAAGAACCGCCGCGACGTCGTTTGACTCCGTTGCGACGGTTTTTCGAGCATTTTCGCGCTGTCGAGGACGCAGACGCTCCTCATTTCTAGCGCTTACCGAGCAAGAAGGCGCTACTCTCCGAAAGTAGTCAAAAAAGCCCCGTCCCAAATTAGCTACGGTAGATCGGCGGAACAAGGTTATTCGCCCGGGTTGATGTTCGCGTAGAACTCGGCCCCGTCGTCCAGGCGCAGGATGCCCACGCGGCCGAACTCGGAGCCGGTGGCGGCGGCGCAGTCGATGTCGATGCGATCGGGCACACCAGCAGTGTCCTCGCCGCCCAAGCGCACGATCTGCCCGCGTCCCGATTCCTCATCGAGCCCCGCCAGACCACCGACCTCGCAATAGCGCCCAAGCGATACCGTGGGCGTGTGACCGCTCACCACGACCGGGCCCTTGCCCTCGGCAGAAAGCAGCCCGGTCGGCACATCCCAATAGCCGTGACGAATCCATAGCAGGTCATCGGACGACTGCACTGCGAGCATCTGCTGCAGCAGCTCGCGATCGGCACCCACCGCTCCGACGCCATCGGCACAATCGACGCCATGCTCAAGCAAAAACGCGCGCGCCGCCTTCATCTCGATTCCAGCATGTACCAGCAGATACGGGCGCTCCTCGGTCTCGACCACCGCGTAGAGCGGCAGCGCGGCCATCCATCGCACGAGCTCCTCGTATGCCTCAAATTCCATGTCGTTGAGCTGCTCGCGCGTCGTCCAGCCACCGTTGATATCCCAGGTCTCGGCATCGAGCGGATCCTGGCCAATGATGGCATCGAGCATGATCTGCTCGTGATTACCCTTGAGCACGCGGGCGTTGGGCAGCGAGCGCACGAGCTTAATAACGCCGACCGGATCGGGCCCGCGATCGATCATGTCGCCCAGCACGTACAGCGTGTCGTCGGACGTCAACGAGATCTTAGACAGGGCCTCGTCAAGCGCACGCACGTGCCCGTGAGCATCAGATGTCACATAGATCGCCATGGTACGCCTCTCCTTGCATTGCGGCCGAAGCCCGGTGCCGCAACTAAAACTTCAAGTTAAACTTAAACGTTACTCATTGTACTCCGTTGCAATAAAGCTGGAAAGGGTTTCCGAGCAGAGGCAAAGACGGCAGCCGTCTATGACGATATCGCGCACGCCCGCAATCCAACCCCATAAACCCACCATCTTTGGGTACAAATAACCGCAGACAACTGACCGTGCCACGCCAACCACCCAGGAGCGGACACCATCCATGAACCAGATCCTTCTCTTTATCGGCCTCGTCATCATTTTGTGCCTGACCATCAAACCCGTCGGCAAAAAACTCCCCTTCCCCACCCTGCTCATCTTTATCGCACTCGGCATGCTGCTGGGCGTCAACGGCCCGGCACACATCGACTTTAGCGACTACGCGCTCACCGAAACCGTCTGCAGCACGGCGCTGCTATTCATCATGTTCTACGGCGGCTTTAACACCAATATCGACCGCGCCAAGCCCGTCGCCGCGCCGGCGGTGCTGCTGAGCACGCTCGGCGTCGTCATCACCGCAGGCATCACCGGCGTGTTCGCCCACTTTGTACTGGGCTTCGACTGGATCGGCGGCCTGCTGTTGGGATCGGTCGTGGCGTCCACCGACGCGGCCAGCGTCTTTAGCGTTCTGCGCGAGCACAGCCTGTCGCTGAGGGGCGGCACCGACTCGCTGCTCGAGGTCGAATCGGGCTCCAACGATCCCGTCGCCTATATGCTCACCGCCGTGCTCGCCACACTCGCGGCCGGCGGCGACATCAACATTCCCGCACTGCTGGCCAAGCAGATTATCTTGGGCGTGGGCCTGGGCCTCGCCATCGGCTGGGCGGCGGGCCGCCTGATTGAACGCGCGCACGCAACGGCCGAGGGCGCGCAGACCATCTTTTTGTTCGCCGTGGCCATCGTCGCCTACGCGCTGACGAGCTACCTGGGCGGCAACGGATTTTTGGCCGTGTACCTGGCCGGCATTGTGCTGGGTGCGAGCGACATCACCGGCAAGGTCGAGATGGCGCACTTCTTCGATACCCTCACCGAGATGGCCGAGATGACGATCTTCTTCTTGCTCGGCCTGCTCGTAACGCCCGCACGCCTGCCGCAGATGCTGCTGCCGGGCCTGGCGCTCATGGCGTTTATGCTCTTTGTGAGCCGCCCCATCGCCGTCGGCGTGCTCCTAGCGCCCTTTAAGACGAACCCTCGCCAGGTTGCGCTCGTAAGCTGGGCGGGTCTGCGCGGCGCGGCTTCGGTCGTGTTTAGCCTCTTTACCGTGGTGGCCGGTGTTCCTGGCGGTCACGAACTGTTTGACCTGGTATTTGTGATTGCCGTGTCGAGCATTGTGGTGCAGGGCTCGCTGCTACCGGCGGTGGCGAAAAAGCTCAATATGATCGACGCGGAAGGCGACGTGCGCCGTACGTTTAACGATTACCGCGACGAGGACGGCATGTCGTTTGTCAAGTTCAAGGTGGGCGCGGGCCATCCGTTTTCCGGACGCTCGCTCGCCGATATTGGCAGCGCCACGGACATGCTCGTCGTCCTGGTGCTGCGCGATGGCGCGCACCCGGTGCTGCCCAATGGCGATACCGTGATTGAGGAAGGCGACCTATTGGTGATGGCTGCCCCGACGTTTGAAGAGCGTGCCGAGGTTACGCTGCGCGAGGTCACCGTGACGCCCCACGGTCGCCTGGCCGGCCAGCGCCTGCGCGACGTGCCGCAAGGCAAGCATCCGTTTATTGTGGTGATGCTCAAGCGCGACGGCCAAACGATCATTCCCGATGGCAACACCCTAATATACGCCGGCGACGAAGCCGTCATTGCCACACTGGCGTCGTAGCGGGCAGGAGGTAGCTAATTTGCGGCGAAGAGATCAAGCGCCTAGAGAACCTCATGTCTTCGCTCGCAGATTTGGATTTGCCTGAGGAGTAAAGCACCCCTCCCCCATGTAACCATCCTGTAAATCATAGCGACGCACTCGGGTTTTGCTGTGATGCGGTCGCGCCTGACGCTGCACTGTGCTAAAGTATCCCGAACGTTCAAACGACTACGAGGGGGAAATAGAAGATGGCACGTGTGCACAACTTCTCAGCTGGCCCGGCCGCACTGCCCACAAGCGTGCTCGCCGAGATCGCCGACGAGATGATGGACTACCGCGGTTGCGGCATGTCCGTGCTCGAGATGAGCCATCGATCTAGCATGTACCAGCAGATCATCGACGACGCTGAGGCAACCCTGCGCCGTCTGCTGAGCATCCCGGACAACTACCGTGTCCTGTTTTTGCAGGGCGGCGCCACGCTGCAGTTTGCGGGCATCCCCATGAACCTCATGCGCCGCGGCCGCGCCGGCTACGTCGTGACCGGCAACTTTGCCAACAAGGCGTACAAGGAGGCCGCCAAGTACGGCGAGACCGTGCTGCTCGCGAGCTCCGAAGACACCAATTTCGACCACATTCCCAACATGGCCGACATCAACGCGCGCATTGCCGCCGAGGCCGCGGGCGACGGGCTCGACTACGTCTACATCTGCCAGAACAACACTATCTTTGGCACCATGTTCCACGAGCTGCCCGATTGCGGCGACGTACCGCTGGTCGCCGACGTCTCGAGCTGCTTTTTGTCACAGCCGCTCGACGTTGAGCGCTACGGGCTCATTTACGCCGGCGCGCAGAAAAACGCCGGCGCTGCGGGCGTGACTGTGGTCATCGTGCGCGACGACCTCATCGCAGATGGCCCAGCCTTTGCGCAGACGCCGCAGTACCTGGACCTTAAGGCCCAGGCCGCCAAGGGTTCCATGCTCAACACGCCCAACACCTTTGGCATCTACGTGTGCGGCAAGGTGTTCCGTTGGGTTGAGCAGACCGGCGGACTTGCCGCCATGGCCGAGCGCAACTGGACCAAGGCTAACCTACTCTACAACCTGCTCGAGCACAGCGAGCTGTTCCATGGCACCGCGCAGGCCGACAGTCGCTCCATCGCCAACGTCACCTTCCGCACCGACGAAGCCGAACTCGACGCGGCCTTTGTCGCAGGCGCGGCCGAGCACCAGATTCAAAACGTCAAGGGCCATCGCCTGGTGGGCGGTATGCGCGCCAGCGTCTACAACGCCGTAACCATGGAAGATGTGCGGGCACTGGCCTCGTACATGAAGGACTTCGAAGCGCAGCATAGTTTGAGTCCGCGATCTAACTAGCCCGCAACGCGCGGGCCGACCAGCCACTTCAAACCACCTGTTTAAACCAAACCTGCTAAGGAGTTTTTCCATGCGTAAGATTAAGACCATCGACGACATCACCAAGGACGGCAAAGTCGAGTTTGGCGAGGGCTACGAATTTGTGAGCACCGCCGAAGAGGCCGACGCCATCCTGATGCGCTCGACCGACCTGCACGGCTACGAGCTGCCCGAGGGCATCCGCGCCATCGCCCGCTGCGGCGCCGGCGTCAACAACATCCCCGTCGAGGAGTACGCCAAGAAGGGCGTCGTCGTCTTTAACTCCCCCGGCGCCAACAGCAACGCCGTCAAGGAGCTCGTCCTAGGCATGCTGGTGCTCTCGAGCCGCGGCGTGGTGCAATCAATGAACTGGGTGCGTGACAACGCCGACGACCCCGAGATTCAGGTCGATGCCGAGAAGGCCAAGAAGGCCTTTGTGGGCCGCGAGCTTAAAGGCAAGCGCATTGGCGTCATCGGTCTGGGCAACGTAGGCTCCAAGGTCGCCAACGCCTGCGTCGACCTGGGCATGGACGTCTACGGCTACGACCCGTTCATTTCCGTCGAGCACGCGTGGGTGCTGAGCCGCGAGGTGCAGCGCGTGGGCACGCTCGAGGATCTCTGCCGCGGCTGCGACTACCTCACCGTGCACGTGCCCAGCAAGGCAGACACCATCGGCATGATCAGCACCGAGCAGATTAACCTGCTGGCCCCGGACGCCGTGCTCATCAACTACGCACGCGAGACCATCATTGACGAGGACGCCGTCGACGCCGCCCTGCGTGCAGGCAAGCTCAGCTGGTTTAGCTGCGACTTTGCCACTCCCAAGACCGTCAAGATGCCCAATACGTTTATCACCACGCACTCGGGCGCCGGCACCGGCGAGGCCGAGGCCAACTGCGCAGACATGGCCATCAGCGAGCTCAAGGATTACCTGGAGAACGGCAACATCGCGCACAGCGTCAACTACCCCGCCTGCAGCATGGGCAAGGCGCGCGCCGCAAGCCGCATTGCCTGCCTGCACGCCAACGTGCCCAACATGATCGGCCAGATCACGGCAATCCTGGCCAAAGACAACGCCAACGTGCAGCGTATGACCAACGAGTCCGCCGGCGAGAACGCCTACACCATGTTCGACACCGATGAGCACCTGGACAGCAGCACCATCGAGGCGCTCAAGCAGATTCCGTCGATGTATCGCGTGCGCGTGATCAAGTAGCGCCGACTGACCTGACGGGCAGCTCCCCATGTGGCCTGCCCGTCACTGACATTGAATGCCCGCGGGGGCGCCTTTCGCACGAGAGGCGCCCCCGTTTTTGTGAGCGCTCCATTAAATGCACCGAGCCGCTTCTTGGCATACAATCTGTATGTTGACCTAACTATCTGTGAGGTGCCTATGGTTGATACAGATTTTGCTTGGCGGCTTACGCAAGGACTCGTGCGGATCGACAGTTCCGACCCAGGTGCGTATGAGGGCGAGATTGAACGCTATATCAAAGCGTTGGTTGAGGCTCAATTGGAGCGGTTGAGCCATCCGGTGCTCCATGCCGTGCAGGTTGAGGAACTCGAGGTGCTGACCGGACGCCGCAATCTCATGGTCACCGTGCCCGGTTTGAGCGACGAGCCACGGCTCGTCTACATCTGCCACATGGATACAGTCACCTTGGGCGACGGCTGGGACGCGGACATTACGCCGCTCGGGGCGGTCGTGCGCGACGGCAAGCTCTACGGCCGCGGCGCCTGCGACATGAAGGGCGGTCTGGCCTGTGCCATTGCCGCACTGGTCCATACGCTCGAGCGCGTGGCGGCGGATGGCGCGCTGCCCCGCCGCGGCTTTTCGCTCATCTGCTCGGTCGACGAGGAAGACTTTATG
>USKL01000090.1 GCA_900555225.1 uncultured Collinsella sp. | reverse complement strand
CTCCGGCGTGGGCGGGTTGTAGTACTGCCGATCCTTTAGGGAATCCGGCAGGCACTGCATGGCGGTGACTTTTTCCTCAAAATCATGGGCGTACTTGTAGCCCTTTCCGTAATCCAGCTCCTTCATGAGCTTGGTGGATGCGTTCCGGATGTGCAGCGGCACCGGTTCCTGCAGGTGCTGCCGGGCATCGTCCCGCGCCGCGAAATAGGCTGTCTCCATGGCGTTGGACTTCGGTGCCAGGGACAGGTAGATCACCGCCTCCGTCAGGTGCACCGAGCACTCCGGCATGCCGATGAAGTGGCAGGCCTGGTAGGCGGCAATGGCGATTTCCATGGCACGCGGATCCGCCAGACCCACATCCTCTGCGGCGAAACGAGTCACCCGCCGCGCCACGTAGAGGGGATCCTCCCCCGCTTCCAGCATGCGCGCCAGCCAGTACACCGCCGCATCCGCAGCGGAAATCAGGTTGTAGTGCTCCTCCCCATCTTTATCGTACAAAAGCATTTTCTTGGAAGTGCACTGCTCGAAGGTGTCTTTGGTCACCGTGATGCGCTGGCGCCCGTCCTCCTCCGTATAGTAGTCTCCGTTGAGAATCAGCATTTCCAAGGTGGACAGCGCCGACCGGGCATCGCCCCCGGAAAACACGGCAACGGCCCCCAGCATTTCATCGGTGATGACGATATCCTTATCCCCGTAGCCCCGAGGATCCCGGATGGCCCGCTTCAGCAGGCTCACCACCTCTTCTTTTTGCAGCGCCTTCAGCACGAACACCTTGCATCGGGACAGCAGCGCCCCGTTCACCTCAAAGGACGGGTTCTCCGTGGTGGCGCCGATGAGGATGATGCTTCCCTTTTCCACGAAGGGCAGGAAGGCATCCTGCTGCGCTTTATTGAAGCGATGAATCTCGTCGATAAACAGGATGGTGCGACGGTCGTACGTATTCAGACGCGTCTTGGCCTCGTCAATCACGCGGCGAAGATCCTTTACGGTGCCCGTCACGGCGCTGACTTCGACAAACTCACTCTTGGTATGGTTGGCGATAATATGTGCCAGCGTCGTCTTGCCCGTACCGGCCGGCCCGTACAGAATCACACTCGACAGCACGTCGTGCTCAATTGCGGCACGCAACCACGAGCCCTTACCGACGGCCTTTTGCTGGCCCACATACTCGTCGAGCGAATTGGGCCGCATGCGCACCGCGAGCGGCGCATTTTTAAAGGAACGCTCGCGCGTCGAAGCAGAAAAAAGGTCGTCCATAGCCATCCCGTGCATCAATCAAAAACGTTTTCAACTAACCAGTATACCGAAAGGATACGAACTACCGTTCGTTAATATAGGTACGGTGCGGAAACTTTAAACCAGGGAACAGCTTACTCGTCAGCTCGCAGAAATAACCGTCCGTCATACTCGCGATATAATCCACCACGGCTTGATCCTTGTCGTCCTGCCAGGCATAGGTGCGATCATAGTAGGAAAGCTGCTGCTCAATGCGCGAAATATGGTGCTTAAAGATGTAAGAGGACTCGTCGCCACTGTTTAGATCCCGCAGGCAACGGTCGTAGAGCTTTTCGAACGCCTCGCGCAGCTCCACCTCGGAATCGCCTTCGATACCGCCCTTGCTATAGATCTTCTCGTAGTTCTCGCGCTTGGCTCGGCGAATTTCCTCAAACAGGTCCTCGCTCATCTCGATGCGCGGCTTACCATAGCTGTGCTCAACGATATCGATGGAGGCATGCGTGAGGATCCAACTGTTGTAGGCACCGCCAAGGTCATCGTCAAAGGCGTCGGGCGAAAGCAGGCCCGCCGCGATCGCATCCTGACGGTCACGACCGACGTAGGCAAGAATATCCGAGATGCGAACGACGCAGCCCTCGAGCGTCATGGGACGCAGATGCCCAATTGCGCTATAGCCCGTGGCAATGCAATCCTCAACCGTCTGGTCAAACTGGTCAAAGGAGCTCATGTCCGAGAGCTCAAACACACGCTGCTCGTACTCGCCGTTATGGCATAGCACGCCGTCGAGCGTCTGGAGCGACACGTTGCGGCCGTACAGTGTGTCGAGCACGCGGACCGACTGCACGTTATGGAAAAAATAACGCCCCGTACGCTCATGATAGATATCGTTGAGGAAACGCTCGCCGGCATGGCCGAAAGGCGTGTGTCCCAAGTCGTGACCCAGGCCAATCGCCTCGATCAGATCGCAATTGAGCCCCAGGGCGCGACCGATATCGCGCGCAATGCGGGAGACGAGCTGCACGTGCAAACCGCGGCGTGACAGATCGTCATTGCTACGGAAGCTAAAGACCTGCGTTTTGCCTGCATAACGGGTGTACGCCGGAAGATGAAGTATCTTTTCGGTATCGCGCATAAACGCCGGACGCATAAGCGTGCCTTTGTCGGCGGCGCGATCAATACGACGAATGACCTGATCGTCGTTGCAACGATACGGGTTGACATAGCCCGAAGCACGATCGGCGGCAATGCGCTCGACAAGTTCGGGCGACAACGCCGAGGGAATACGGTCCATGCGCGCCTTAATGACGGCCGTTTCTTGATTAGTTGCCATGGCATGCTCCTTAAGAAGGATGCGCAATCGGTTACAAAGTGCAGCCCACGACCTCGATTATGGCAAAAATCGGCACCAAAAACGGGAGCAATGGCAGGGAGCGTGATTTTGTGAAGAGGCAGGAGAGGGCCAGGGCCAGGAGTGCGACGGCAAATGCCACGATGCCACCCATAGGGTCGAGCGTGCAAAGCGCGAAGAGCGCCTTGGCATCCCCCATGCCGATGCCCGGGGCGTGGCGAAGGCGCCGCCAGAGCGACTCAGTGAGCACAAGGGCAAGGTAGACGATGACCGCAAGACCGGCGTGGTCAAGCGCTGTGTTCAAACCGAGGTCGAGCCAAACGCCCGCCAACGCCGCCACGGCACATGCGCCGGCAAGCCCATTGGGAAACCGTCGCTCTCGGGCATCAATTGCCACGCCGGCAAAGATGCAAATCCAAAACGGGATATAGGCCATCGGACTCCTCCTCGAGCTGCATCGCAAAAGCAAAAACCACCACAAAGGTGCCTGTCCCCTTTGCGGTGGTTTTGGTGGTGGTTATTTGGCGCCTTGCATGACCTCGTCAAGGGTAACGTTGACGGCGTGCTGCGTCGGCACCCAGTCGACCTTCAGGAACAGCGCGGCCACCGTGATGGGGATATAGCTGAACATAAAGATCGGGAAGGTAAACAGGTTAGTCACCAGGCGCCACTTTTGCGCGCAGTGAATATGCTTGTACTCAAAGATAGTCGTGAGCAGCGCCAGGATAAAGAACGTCTGATACATCATGGCGAAGGTCATAATGAGCGAAGCGGCGCACGCCTGCATCTCGACTTCGGTTGCCAAGAAACCATGCGAAAGGCCACCCACAATCAAGAACGTCGCATTAGCGAGCATCGAGATCAGCGATAGCAGCATACCCGGGGCGATCGTCATGAACATGTCGTAGGCGGCAAAGCGATGATAGCGGAACATCGACTTGACCAGGTGCTTACCGTAAGTAAAGAACACCTGGTAGAAGCCCTTGGTCCAACGCATGCGCTGTTTCCAGGACGCCTTAAACGTCACGGGTTGTTCGTCAAAGAACTCCGCCGGCGCATAGCCAATGCGAATGCCGTGAATGGCGCAGAACGTGGTGAACTGGATGTCCTCGGTCAGCGTGTGGAACTGCCAACCGTGCATGCCCTCGATGACACTAGCGGAGATGAGGTAGCCCGAACCCGAGACGGCGCAAGACGTCTTACAGATGTTGCGCGCGTTGTTGAGAAAGCGCGCCTCGCGCAGATACCACGTGGCATTAGCCGCCGAGATCCACGAGCTGCCGAAGTTCTTGGAATTGCGATAGCTCGTGACCACATGGAAGCCCTGGTCAAAGGCATCGTTCATTTTGGACACGTAATCGCGGGAGATAACGTTATCGGCATCGAAGATAAAGTAGCCTTCAAACGTGTCGGGATACTCGTTAAGGATGCGGTCGAAGCCAAAGTCCATGACCCAGCTCTTACCCTTACGGGCAAGATCATTGCGCTCGTAAACAATGGCACCTGCCTCGCGCGCGAGCTGTGCGGTGTTGTCGGTGCAGGCGTCGGCAACCACGAAGACCTCGATAAGCTCGGACGGATAATCCTGGTCCTTGATGGAGCGAACGAGGTTGGCAATCACGGCCTCCTCATTATGCGCCGCGATAAAGAAGGCATAGCGATGGAGTTTTTTGGCCTTGGGAGGCGCGACCTCGCCACGAAGAGCGCCAATGACAAAGAAGACAACCTGGTACAGAAAGCAGACCGTGAGCAGCGTGACGACAATCTGGTTGAAAATCACGATGGGTGTGTTGGTTTGTAAAAAGGCGAGCATGCAGGCTCCCAGCAACGTGTAACGTAAACAATCGTATATCTTACCGCAGGCTTACCGAGTTCAAGAAACCACCTAATACTGGCTAGGCTTCGAGAAGACCGAGCTGCGGAACGATTTCATCTCCAACGGCCGTGCGACCGAGCGAGCGCGGAGCCAGATCGTCGAGAACCGCAGCGAGATCCCACGGCAACTCGTCACGGCACTCAATGCGCTTCCCCGTTACGGGATGATCGAACGCAACGCGCCAAGAATGCAGGAACTGCCTGGTCAGGCCCTGATCGGCACGCGCATCGCACTTGCCGTAGAGCGGATCGCCCACGCAGGCGTGGTTGATATGGCGCATATGCACGCGAATCTGATGTGTGCGGCCCGTAAACAGGTGGCACTCAACGAGCGTATAGCCGTCGTCAAAACGCGTGGAATCAAAGCGCTCGAGGACCTTAAAGGTCGTAATGGCCTGACGGGCAAAGGGGTCATCCGAAACCGCCATCTTCACGCGGTCGCGCGTGGAACGGGCAATACCGGTGTTGATAGTGCCCTCGTCCATGGCGATGTGACCGTGAACGAGCGTGATATAGCGACGGTCGAGCGTGCGCGTGCGGATGAGATTCTGAAGCGCGCGCTGGGTGTCGTCGTCTTTTGCCGCGAGCATAAGGCCCGAGGTATCGCGATCCAGGCGATGCACGATGCCGGGGCGGTCCTCACCCTGCACAGTACCAAGATGATCGATGCCGCAGTGGTAGACCAGAGCGTTCGCAAGGGTGCCGCTCTCGTGGCCATGGGCGGGATGGCACACCAGGCCCCGCTGCTTGGAGAGCACGATAAGGTAGTCGTCCTCGTAGCGGATATCGAGGGGAATGGCCTCGGGAATCACGTCGGTCGGGTCGTGCGGCTCGGGCAAGTCGACCGAGATGCGATCGCCGGCGCGTACGGCGTACTTTTTAGAGAGACAAGTCTCACCGTTGACGGCAACGGCGCCTCCCTCGATCAGATGCGCGCAGGCAGAGCGCGTGGGACAGCCATCGTTGGCGCCCAAATAGGCGTCAAGACGCTGACCAGCGGAATCGTCGGCAACAAGAATATGGATGTCGGCCATTAGCGTTCATTCCTTTCGCGAATCTTGCGGGCACGCTCCCCACGCTGCTGGGCTTTGCGCTTAGCGCGGGCCTCGTCACGGGCGTTGAGCTCAGCGGTCGCATCGACCTCACGGGCAGCGGGGCTCAAGAACATGTAGCCAAAGAGGGCGAGCACGACGCCCAAGGTAATGCCGATATCGGCCACATTGAAGACAGGGAAGTCAATGAAGGTGGTGGCAATAAAATCGGTCACGAAGCCAAAGGCCAAACGATCGATAGCATTGCCGATAGCACCGCCCGCAACCATCGCCATGCCCACAACCTCAAGATGGGCGAGCTGGGGTGCACGAACGAGGTACACGGCAATAGCGACAATGACCGCCAGCGCCAGCACGGCAAACGCGATGCCATGTCCCTCGCCCATGCTAAAGGCAGCGCCGATATTGCGGACAAACAGGAAGTCGATCACGCCGGGGATGACGGTCACATGCAGTGCATCGCCCACGGTACGAACCGCAAGCTTGGTCAACTGGTCAACAAGCAGCACAACCAGCGCCACCCCACCAGCAACACCCAACCGCCAACGCAAAGGCGGCGTCATATCCCCAGCACGACCCAAAGAAATCCCCTACCCTCAGAACAATCGAATTCCGTTTAACGCAATTAACCATCTTATATTGTCACACGCAGGGCGCACGACATATCCACCAACGCTAGCGAAATAATCAGCATAAAACGAAAGCGACATTCCGAAAAACAGAATGCCGCTTGAATATGACACAGGTAGTCGTTGGGGACG
>USKL01000089.1 GCA_900555225.1 uncultured Collinsella sp. | reverse complement strand
CTTACACGCTCGTTTCCCTTGCGGCACTGGCTACGTCCATGCTCGTTAAGCTCTGGATGGCCGCGTTCAACCGCACGTTGGGCGACCGCATCGACTCGGAGACGCTCATCGCCACGGCGCAGGACTCCAAAAACGATGTCATCACCTCAGGCTCGGTCTTGGTGGCGGCGCTTATTTCGCAGACGACCGGCTTTGACCTCGACGGCTGGGCAGGCCTGGGTGTGGGCATCTTCATCTGCATCAGCGGCATGGGCCTGGTGCGCGACGCCATCAGCCCGTTGCTGGGGCAAGCGCCCGACCCCAAGCTCGTCCAGGAAATCCGCGACAGGATCATGTCGTACCCCCAGGTTCTAGGCACGCACGACCTCATGGTGCACGACTACGGCCCCGGCCGTCAGTTTGCCAGCGCACACGTCGAAATGCCCGGCGAGGGCGATGCCTTTGAGCACCACGAGATTCTGGACACCATCGAACACGACATCAAACGCCAGATGGGCATCGCCATAACGCTGCACTGCGATCCCATTGCGACAACCGGTGACGACCTGCGCGGCTGGGTAAAGCGCGGCGTAGCGCAGATCGACCCTGCGCTCTCCATCCACGACTTACATGAGCACGACGGCTTTGTTTCGTTTGACCTGGTGCGTCCCGACGGCTTTGACATATCCGACGAGGAGCTGCTGGAGCTCGTCACGCGCATCGTGCACGAGCGCAGGCCCGATGCATCATGCGTCGTCACGTTTGACTCGGGCTTCAGCTCGCCCGACCGTCCGGCAGAGCAGCTGTAATCGACAGCAAAACGGGACGCAGGACCGCCGACCAACGCGCCTATGCGCCCGGTCACGCGATCCTGCGTCCCGTTTTTGTTTGTACCGCTAAGGCTCTAGCCGCTCGACCGCTAGTTTCCCTGCGCGCCCGAAATGCCGTTTTGTAGGGCGTTCCAGGCATTGGTAGCCATATCGCCCAGATTCTGAGCAGTATCGCCGAGGTTTTGGGCTGTATCGCCCAGCTCTTGCGCCTTGTCTCCCAATTCCTGCGCCTTGTTGCTCAGGTCCTCCAGCGTGTTGGAGCTCGAGCTGTCGGTACCGCTTTGGCCACCGGACGAATTGCCATAGCTGTTCTTGTGCGTGAGCTGAATCTCCAGGTTGCCGTTGTCGTTATAGTAGGCATTCGTAACAACCCAGTTGGAATCGATGACGGGCGTTGAGCCATCGTCGGCCAGGATCACGGCGTTCGAAAGGTCGGCTCCGCGCGACTTGAGGAGCTTCTTGGCGTTGGACCAGTACTGTCCCGGGATATCGGTCAGCTCTACTGCACCTGTCTGGTCGACCTCTGTCTGCTCGGCCGTCGTGCTGGTTGTAGCACCCCGTTTGTTGAGCATGCCCGTCACAATGGCGAACACAATCGAGAGGGCAAAGAAAATTGCCAGCACAATCAGGATCTTCTTGATCACACTCGACGAACGCGACGGCGTCTCTTCCTCGTCCTCACCATACTGCGGAATCGATTTGGGATACTCGCGATGGGGCTGGCGCGCATACGGATCGCGCGACTCATAGCGAGGCTGGGCCTGCGCCGTGCGCGGCATATACGTCGTCTGCTGAGGCTGCGGAATGGGATTTTGCGGCAGGTTGTTATAAGCGCCTGCCGCCGCATTGCCATACGGGTCCGGAACCGCGTTGCCATACGGGTCCTGCGGTGCATAATCAAACGGATCCCGTGGTGTATCGCCACAGCCCATAACCCGCGTGGGTTCGGCAGATGTCTGCGTCGCATCGGGAGCAGCATTGCCGGGATTCGGCACAATACGGGTCGCATCGGCGCTGCCGCCAGCCTGTGCGGAGCCATATCCGCCCATCACGGTCGTCTTATCCTGGTCCATGCAACGTTTCCTTTCCGTCGCCTGTAAGCATCAAGTTATCCATGCATTCTACCCGCGCAAAAGCCTATGATGGGCAAAGCCCGCCGGTATCTACAAGAGATGCGCGTGCCTAAGAATCAAAAAGCCCCGCCGAGCCTTGGTAGGCGCGGCGGGGCGGGCAAGCGGCTATGGACAGCAGGCTTAGAACAGGCCGGTGATGTTGCCGTCGTTGTCGACGTCGATGTTCTCTGCCGCGGGAACCTTGGGCAGGCCCGGCATAGTCAGGACGCTGCCAGTCAGCGCGACCACAAAGTGGGCGCCGGCAGAAACCTTGAGCTCGCGCACGGTGATGCGGAAGCCCTCGGGAGCGCCCAGGGCCTTGGCGTTGTCGCTAAAGCTGTACTGCGTCTTGGCGACACACACCGGCAGGTTGCCAAAGCCGTTCTCGCGCAGCTCGGCAAGCTGACGCTTGGCAGCCGGCGTAAAGTCGACACCATCGGCGCGGTAGACCTTGGTGGCAACGGCCTCGAGGGCATCGGCAACATCGGCGCCGTCCTCGTAGGCAAACTTGAGCTCACTCGGCTGCTCAATCAGGCGCATGACCTCATCGGCCAGCTCGAGCGCACCCTCGCCGCCCTTGGCCCAGACCTCGGAAAGTTTAACGTTAACGCCGAGCTTCTGGCACTCGGACTCGATGAGTGCAAGCTCGGCCTCGGTGTCCGTCGGGAAGCGGTTGATGGCGACCACGCAGGGCAGACCGTAGACATTCTGAATGTTGTCGACGTGGCGCAGCAGGTTGGGCATGCCGGCCTTGAGGGCCTCGAGGTTCTCGTCGTTAAGGTTGGCCTTGGCAACGCCACCGTTGTACTTAAGCGCGCGGGCGGTGGCGACAATCACGACGGCGCTGGGGCGGACGCCCGTCATGCGGCACTTGATGTCGAGGAACTTCTCGGCACCCAGATCGGCGCCAAAGCCTGCCTCGGTAATGGCAACATCGCCAAAGCGCATCGCCATACGCGTGGCCATAATAGAGTTGCAGCCGTGGGCAATGTTGGCGAAGGGACCGCCGTGGACAAACGCGGGCGTGCCCTCGAGCGTTTGCACCAGGTTGGGCTTAAGCGCGTCCTTAAGCAACGCGGCCATGGCACCCTGGGCCTTGAGGTCGCGGGCACGGACGGGCTCGCCGGCAAAGCTATAGCCGACGACAATCTCACCCAAGCGTTCCTTGAGGTCGTTGATGCTCGTAGACAGGCACAGGATTGCCATGACCTCGGAGGCAACGGTGATGTCGAAGCCGTCCTCGCGCGGCACACCTTGGGCCTTACCGCCAATGCCATCGATAACATGGCGCAGCTGACGGTCGTTCATGTCGACGACGCGCTTCCAGGTGATGCGCTTAACGTCAATACCGAGCTGATTGCCCTGCTGGATGTGGTTATCGAGCATGGCGGCCAGCAGGTTGTTGGCAGCACCGATGGCATGGAAGTCGCCGGTAAAGTGCAGGTTGATGTCCTCCATGGGAATGACCTGGGCCCAACCGCCGCCAGCGGCACCGCCCTTGACGCCAAAGACGGGACCGAGCGAAGGCTCACGCAGGGCCACGGCGCTCTTGATACCGCGACGACGCAGGCCATCGGCCAGACCGATGGTCGTGGTGGTCTTGCCCTCGCCCGCGGGCGTTGGGTTGATAGCGGTCACGAGGACGAGCTTGGCCTGGTGATCAGTCGGCTCGTTGAGCAGTGAATAGTCGACCTTAGCCTTGTCGAAGCCGTACGGAATAAGGTGCTTAACGTCGACGCCGGCGTTCTTGGCCACCTCGGTAATAGGCAGCGGCGTGACAGAACGTGCGATTTCGATGTCAGTAGGCATGGTCGGTCCTTTCGTTACCGAATGAGAAAAAGACCAATTCAGCATAGCACGGGCGCGCAATAGTAAAACGCCCATAACCGATGAACGGCGATATGTTTACCCGATGCCCAGCGATAGTCCAACAGCCCGCCAAAACAAAACGCCCTAAACGGTAGGTTCAATCCCCAGGTGCTCAAAGGTGCGGAGGGTTGCCTGACGGCCCTGCGGCGTACGAATCATCAATCCGCACTGCAGCAAATAGGGCTCATAGACATCCTCGAGCGTGCCCGGGTCCTCGCCCACCGCGCTGGCAAGGGTCGTAAGTCCCACGGCGCGACCGGAGAACGTCTTGGCGAGCGTCTCCAAAATGCGAATATCCATCCAGTCCAGACCGAGCTCGTCGATCTCGAAGAACTCGAGCGCCTGGCGACAGATATCGAGCTCGATGGGGCCGTTGCCGCGCACCTGTGCGTAATCGCGCACGCGCTTGAGCAGACGGTTGGCAAGACGTGGCGTGCCGCGCGAACGCGAGCCGATCTCGAGTGCACTGGGATGGTCGATCGTCACGCCCAGGATAGTCGCCGAGCGCGTCACAATCTGCGCGAGCTCCTCGACCGTGTAGTAATCCAGGCGATACGAAATGCCAAAGCGGTCGCGCAACGGGCCGGTCAACATGCCTGAGCGGGTCGTTGCCGCCACCAGCGTAAACTTGGGGATATCCAGGCGAATCGAGCGCGCCGCCGGACCCTTGCCAATCACGATATCGAGGGCAAAGTCCTCCATCGCGGGGTACAGGACCTCCTCGACCGAACGGTTGAGGCGGTGGATCTCGTCGATAAACAGCACATCGCCCGGCTGCAAGTTAGTAAGGATGGCCGCCAGGTCGCCCGTGCGCGCGATGGCAGGGCCACTCGTGGTCTTGATCTGAGCGCCCAGCTCGTTGGCGATAACGGTGGCCAGCGTGGTCTTGCCCAGGCCCGGAGGACCCGAGAAGATCACGTGGTCGAGCGTCTCGCCACGGCTCTGCGCCGCTTCGATCAACACGCGCAGGCTCTGCTTGATGTGCTCCTGGCCGCAGTAATCGTCCAGGCGCTGAGGGCGCAAAGTGCGGTCGACATCGAGATCCTCGGCCGTCAGCTCCGAGCCCACCATGCGCTCGCCGTGCGCCATGGATGCCGCCGGCGAGTTACCGGGCGTCGCCCACAAGTCCTGAGAGTCATCGGCTTCCCACATCACGCATCCATTCCGAGTCGCTTAAGCGCCGCGCCGAGCAGATCCTCGACACGCATATTCTGCCCATCATACCCGCTCAGGGCAACATCGGTCTCCTGCGGGCTAAAGCCCATGGAAAGGAGCGCCGCACGGGCATCATCGATCGCCGAGGGAGCGGCAGCGGGCACGGGCATCGCAACCTGTCCGGGAATCACGTCGACCGGCACAAAGCCCTTATCCTTGGCAAAGGTGCTCTTGAGTTCCAGGATCAGGCGCTGAGCTGTCTTTTTGCCCACACCGGGTACCTTGGCCATGCCCTTGTCGTCCTCGGCCATCACCAGCGAATACAGCTGTCCCACGGTATAGGTGGAAAGCACGGCAAGCGCCAGGCGCGGGCCAACGCCCGAAACGGACACGAGCCGGTCGAACATCATGCGCTCATCCTTTGAGGAAAAACCGAAAAGTGTCATGGCGTCCTCGCGCACCTGCATACGCGTGTAGAGGCAGACCTCGCCACCGGGCGTCGGCAACGTGGCCGCAGTGCTGCCCGAGATGCCGAGCTCAAAGCCAACGCCCGACACATCGACGACAGCAGAGCTCATCGTGGCCTCGACAAGCGTTCCGTGGAGCTGGGAAATCATCAGTATCCGGTTCCTCTCTGTTGATAGAACTCGCCACCGGTGAGGGCGCGGGTGCGGCTGAGGTTTACGTGGCAGATGGCGCAGGCCAGGGCATCGGCGGCATGGTCGGGATGCGGGTCGTGGTCGAGCTGTGTGAGCGTGCGTACCATATAGGCGACCTGCCGCTTGTCCGCGGCGCCGGTGCCCACCACAGCCTGTTTGATCTGCATGGGCGTGTACTCGCCAATCTCGAGCGCGCATTCCGAAAGCGCTACGAGTGCAGCACCGCGGGCATGCGCCGTGGGGATGGCCGAACGAACGTTGGCGCCAAAGTAGATACTCTCGACAGCAGCCGTGTCGGGTCGATAACGCTCGACGACATCCTTAAGGTCACGGGCGATATGCGACAGGCGCACCGCGAGCGGACTTCCGGCACTGGTCTCGATGCAGCCATAGGCACGGCAGCGAACCTCGCCGCGCCGCTCCTCGATAATCCCCCAACCCGTATGGGCCAAACCGGGGTCGATGCCCAAGATAACCAAGCCAACCTCCCCTCGCCACAAGCACAGCGCAAGACAAGGCCCCGCGCATCATTCACGAACGTCTGTTCTAGAATAACACAACGGGGCCAAGATGCTTAGTTGAAGTGTCAGGGTTGGAAGCGAATCCTATCCCATAGTTAGTTCTGCGAGAAAAAGGGGAACTGCCTCGGATCAACCGGCGGGTGCGGCATCGGTCCGCCCTGGGACCCGCCC
>USKL01000088.1 GCA_900555225.1 uncultured Collinsella sp. | reverse complement strand
GTTGCGATTTCGAAAGGTTGGGTTCACGAGCCATGCCAAGTGCTCAGGAGCTACAACATCAATTTGGTGAATATCGAGGCGCCATGCCCCGTCCATCAGATTTCGATCTCTTTTGGAAGGATCGCATGGCCGAGGCCGACGCCGTCGGGCTTGACTATGCGATCGACACGGCATCGGTCACCGATGCCGCGACCTGCCAACTTTTCGACCTCTGGTATACCGGCATGTGTGGCGCTCGCCTGCATGCCAAGTACCTTAAACCCGTCTCGGACGAGCCCGTGCCATTGGTGCTTCAGTTCCATGGGTATCCGGGTGCAAGCCGCAGCTGGTTTGAGCAGGCGTCGTTTGCGGGCATGGGCATGGCACTCATCGCCCTCGACTGCCCCGGCCAAGGAGGTCCCTCCGAGGACATTGGTGGATTTGAGGGCACAACGGTTGCCGGGCATATCGTCGCCGGCATCGACGGCGACCCGGCCAACCTCTACTATGTCCGCTTGCACCAAGATATTCGCATCCTGTGCCGTATTGTTCGCGAGCTCGAGGGCATCGATCTTTCCCGTGTGTTTGTGAACGGCGCGTCGCAGGGTGGTGGTTTGGGCATTGCGACCTGTGCGCTTAACAGCGAGCTTATCAATCGTGCCGCCATCCTCTATCCCTTCCTGTCAGATTTCCGCCTAGTCTGGGATTTGGATGCAGACGACATTGCCTACGAGGGCCTGCGCTATTGGTCTCGCTGGTTTGACGAGGACTCGACTCGTATTGACGAAGCCTATGCCAAGCTGGCGTACTTCGATTCCAAGAACTTTGCCCCTATGGTCAAATGCCCCGTGCTGTTTGGCACCGGCACAGCCGATATCGTCTGCCCGCCAGCGACGCAGTTTGCGGTCTATAACAACCTGACCTGCGAAAAGCGTCATGAGTTCTTTGAAGGCTTTGGCCACGAGGAGATTCAGGATTTTGACGATCTGATCATTCCGTTTTTCTGCAAGGGAGGGGAGGCTCATGTCTAAGTGCGAGAGCAATGTTAATGAGCTGATTGTCCCCGGGCTCGTGGGAATTCCTGGAACGGTTTCGTCAAGGCTCGCAGAATATCGGGACTGGCGCGGTGATGTCCAAGCAGATGTTTCTGATTTAGAGACATGCGCTTCGAATCTTGAGATTCAAGGCCTGGCCATTACGGCGATTGACTTTGTTAACCCCTGCGCCCGTTACTCGGAGGTCTCCTTTGAGCTCGGTGACGATGCGATTCACGCTCGTTTGATCGAGCCTGTCGGTCGTGCCCGAGTGTCTGAGCGCGTGCCGCTGTGCCTGATGTTCCACGATATCGATCGGCCTGTGCGCGGCTGGCATCACATGACGAGATTTGCCGCCATGGGGTATGCCGTCCTCGCGCTGGATGACGATGTTGCTGGTGCGGACGACCTGCAGCGGGGGATTTCTTCGCCCGCTTTTGTCGAGCGCGTCCGTTGGGGTTGCGCGCTGGCGAAGGTGGCGCGCAATCTTGATGGCATGGACCCCGACCGCATCTTTGCATGGGGCGAGGGTCTAGGCGGCGGAGTCGCGCTGGCGGTTTCTGCTCTGGACGAGCGGGGTCTCGCCTGCACGGCGGTTGCCAATCCGCTTCCTGGCGGCCTCGAGGCGCTGTCGTCTCGGGTGCGCGGATCGGTGCTCATGGGCACATCGCTCATGGATACCGTGAGCGATCCCAAGGATCAGTTTGCCGTATTCAACGGTCTTGAGTGTGACCGGAGACATATCATCTATGCCAAATACGCTCACGAGCGCATCAATGCGTTCGAAAACGAAGTCGTCGACTTTTTTAACCAAACGTTCTACTCGTGTTCTTTGGCCTAGACGGCCTGGACACTGCCAACAAGAGTGGGCGGCATAGGGCTGCCCACCAGACAACTAAGGAGATTCTTGTGGCAACTCAGAAATTCACCGGCGTTATCCCTCCCGTCGTTGTTCCCGATACCGAAGACCACCAGCTCGATGTTGCCTCCTTTGAGCGCAGCATCAACCGCATGATCGATGCCGGCGTCGATGGCTTGTTCTTCCTGGGCTCCTCGGGCGAGGTCGTCTTCTCCACCGACGAGCGTCGCCGTCAGATCATCTCCGAGGCCGTCCGTATCGTCGACCACCGCGTTCCCGTTCTGGTCGGCATCATCGACACCGAGACCGAGCGCATGATCGAGCACGGTAAGGTCGCTCAGGAGCTGGGCGCCGATGCGCTTGTCGCCACCTGCCCGTTCTATGCCCTGCAGGGCATGACCGAGGTCGAGGAGCACTTCCGCATCCTGCATGAGGAACTCGACCTGCCCATCTTCGCCTATGACATCCCCGTGTGTGTCCACACCAAGCTCCCGTGGAAGCTCCTTGCCAAGCTCGGTGCCGAGGGCGTTCTGGCCGGCGTCAAGGATTCCTCGGGTGATGACATCTCGTTCCGCTACCTCGTTCAGGAGAACGAGAAGAACGGCCATCCGATGAGCATCCTCACCGGTCACGAGGTTGTTGTCGACGGCGCCTACCTCGGTGGCGCCGACGGTTCCGTTCCGGGTCTCGCCAACGTTGAGCCCGAGGGCTACGTGCGTCAGTGGAAGGCCGCTCAGGCTGGTGACTGGGCTACCGTCAAGGCCGAGCAGGATCGCCTCAATGAGATTTCGCACATCTGGGATGTCACCTCGGGCGTCCAGGGTTATGCCGGTGGCGTCGGCGCCTTCAAGACCGCTATGAACCTCATGGGTATCTTCGACAGCCCGACCATGCCGCGCCCGGTGAAGGCCATGACCGGCGAGAACGTCGAGGCGATCAAGAAGGTCCTCCAGGACAACGGTCTCCTGTAAAGCTTCCCCGGGCACCCGACCTCGCCGTTCAACCGTGCGGCCATGACCCATTAGATCAATGGTCACACGGTTTCTTGGCGATCTCGGGCACCTGGAAAACCTTTTCCGCGCTGTGACGGCTAGCCTGACGGCGCATTTCCTGTAGTTGTTTTTTATCTCCTAAGGAGAGCGACATGGAGAACAAGTACGTCTGCTCTGTCGATATCGGCGGAACTAAGATCGCGACTGCCATCATGGAGTACCCGGCTGACGGTAGTGTGCCCCATCCTGTTTTTGAGGCCGAGGTTCCCACCGAGGCCCAAGAGGGCGGCGAGGCCGTCTTCCAGCGTATCGAGGCGTCCATCAAGGCTGCTCTCGAGGCGAATCCCGATGTCGAGGTCCTTGGCGTCGGTATCGGTGCTGCCGGCGTCGTCGATCCCAAGACGGGCGCCATCGCGTATGCCAACGAGATCATGCCCGGCTGGTCCGGTGTTCAGTTGGGGCCGCGCCTGCGCGAGGACCTCGGTCTTCCCGTTGCCGTTGTAGGCGACGTGCAGGCTCATGCTCTGGGCGAGGCCCACTGGGGCGTCGGCAAGGGCAAGTTCTCCGTCTTGTGTCTTGGCATCGGTACGGGCATCGGCGGCGCATATGTCGAGAACGGCCGCGTGATGCAAGGCTTCCATGGTGCTGCTGGCCATATGGGCCACATCGAGTGCTCGGCTGCCGCCGGTATTCCCTGCGCCTGCGGGCGTTCCGGCCATCTGGAGTCGGTTGCTTCGGGCACTTCCATTGGTCGTATGTACGATGAGCGCTTTGGTCGCGTCAACCCCAGCCGTCCTTCGGTCGGTCGCGATGTGAACGACCTGTGCCGTGCGGGCGACGCAAAGGCGACCGAGGTCATCCATGACGCCGGCTTTGCGCTGGGTGCCAGCTTGGGCTCGCTCGCTAACATCCTGGACCCTGAGGTCATCGTGCTTTCGGGCGGCGTGATTCACCAAGGTCCCGATTGGCGTTCACAGACGTGGAAGGACTCGGTGCACGAGGGCTATGCCAGCCAGGCGCTCGACCCGCTTCAGGACACGCCGATTCTCATCGGCTCTCTGGAGGGCGACGCGCCGCTCATCGGTGCTGCCGAACACCTTCTTGCGTCGTTGAAGTAAATATAACTACCAAGTGCGCCTTCTGAGGTGCCGCAGATTGACGTGAAAGAGGAGCGAAGCGTACTTCGGTACGCGAGCGACGGTTTGAACGTCAAGGTGCGGTGTCTCAGAAGGCTGTTTTGAGAAAGGTTGAGTCGAACATGACCGTCGATCCTTTGATCCAGTCCCTGAAGGGCAAGCTCGTCGTGAGCGTTCAGGCGTATATGGGCGAGCCGCTTCGTACGCCCGAGACCATGGCTCAAATGTCTCGCGCTTGCGAGCTCGGCGGCGCCGCCGCCATTCGCTGCCAGGGCCTTGCCGACATTGCCGCCATTAAGGGTCGCTGTGAGGTTCCCGTCATCGGCCTGTGGAAGGATGGGCACGAGGGCGTTTACATCACGCCGACGCTGCGTCACGCTCGCGCCTGCGTTGCTGCCGGTGCCGATATCGTGGCGATCGACGCCACCGATCGTCCGCGCCCCGATGGCAAGACGGTCGAGGATACCTTCCGTCCGCTGCACGAGGAGGGTGTGCTCCTGATGGCGGATTGTGCCACCATCGAGGATATTCGCCGTGCTGTTGATATGGGCTTTGACCTGGTATCCACCACGCTTTCTCACGGCGTCGCCGCCATCGACTGCACCATGGCCGATGGCCCCGATCTGCCGCTCCTGCGTCAGGCGACCGAGGAATTCCCCGGCCTTCCCATCATTTGCGAGGGTCGCGTGCATACGCCCGAGGAGGCTCGCGCCGCGATCGATGCTGGTGCCTGGGCCGTTGTCGTCGGCACCGCCATCACGCACCCCACGAGTATTACGAGTTGGTTCAAGGCTGCGCTTGAGGCGTAAGACAGGCCTCGTATCCGCTCGGGGCGGTATACTCAATATAGGCAATTGACCGCGCGGGATCCGGGTTGCTGGGTCCCGCGCTTGTTTTCGGGAGGCAACACATGCAAAAGGGAGATGCCATGGATGCGGCGGAGCGCTCGGAGCGCATCCCCGATATCGTCATCATCACCGGAATGTCCGGATCAGGCCGCACACAGGCCATGCACGTGTTCGAGGACATGGGCTATTTTTGCATCGATAACCTGCCTCCGCGTCTCATCGCCCAGCTTGCCGAGCTCGTCGGCATCAATACGGGCGTGGGCAGGCATCTCGCCGTCACCTGCGATTTGCGTAGCCAGGGACTGTTTGACGAGCTGCTCGATGCGGTCGCCGCGCTCGAAGAGCGCGAGATGAGCTGCGACATCGTGTTCCTGGAGGCTTCTGACGAGGTGCTGATTCGTCGCTACAGCGAAAATCGCCGCCGTCATCCCATTGCCAAGCCGGGGGAGACTACGGCCGATGCCATTCAGCGCGAGCGCCTTCAGCTGCAGGGCGTGCGCGACCGAGCCGATATGATTATCGACACGAGCCGTCTGCGTACCTCTGCGCTGCGCAACAAGCTACGTATGGCATTTTCCGAGCTGTCCGACCAGCAGCTCATGGACGTCCACGTGTTCTCGTTTGGCTTTAAGCACGGCATGCCCGTCGAAGCGGATATTATGATCGACGTCCGCTTCCTGCCCAATCCGTTCTACGATCCCGAGATGCGCACGATGACCGGTCTCGATAAAAAGGTCTCCGATTTTGTTCTGGACCATCCCAAGACGCAGGAGTTTTGGAAGGCTTGGACACAGCTGCTCGATACGGTCATGCCCGGTTATATCGCGGAGGGTAAGCCGCAGCTTTCTATCGCCATCGGCTGCACGGGCGGCCAGCACCGCAGCGTTGCCATTGCCGAGGCCACGGCACGTTATTTGGAAGGTGCCCAATATCACGTGAGCATTTCCCACCGCGACCTGTCGCGCGCCAACACGAAGGCATAGGCCTGCATGTCGTTTACCGCTGAGGTGCGCGACGAGCTTGCGCGCTGCGAACCCGAATGTGAATACTGCGACTTGTCGACGCTTGCCGCCCTCACGCGCGTGAGCGGTACGCTCTCGCTTACCGGCTCTGGGCGGTATCGTTTGACGGTTGCGACTGAGACGGGAGCCGTCGCGCGCACGATGATCACGCTGACGCATCGTATCCTTAAGCTCAAAACGGAGTTCACCGTCCGTAAATCTGTATTGCATAAGGTTCGAAACTACCTCATTACCTTGCCTGATCAGCCAGACCTGGATAAGGCCTTGGTTCTGCTGGGTATCCTCGAACGTAGGGGAGGACTTGTCGCCGGCGTACCCCGACATATCGTTGCCCGTCCTTGCTGTAGACTTGCCTATATCCGCGGCGCGCTCATCGCGGGCGGCTTCGTGGCCGATCCACGCGGCGATTTTCATTTGGAGATTGCTGTGCAGGGCGAGCAATATGCCAAGGGGCTTTGCGATCTGTTGGAGCAGATTGGGGTCCATGCTCGTGTTAATGCACGGCGGGGG